>JBBRVA010000137.1:0-12970 GCA_038247295.1 Caldilineales bacterium
GATTTCATAAAGTCTTCATCTTCATTTAGTACACTATTTTTAGCTACTACCTCTGGTAGAGGGTAAATCAACCACCAGGTATCAACCACCAGTCATCAGATTGAGCACTGATAACTGGTGGTTGATACCTGTATAGTCAATTACGCCGCGTTGTAGTAAAGCTAGTAATTACCACCATTTTTAGCAATCGGCACTTCTAAAAAATATACAATAGCCATCTTCAGCTTGGATAACAGACAAGGAGATTGCACCTGATGATCCAAACCAATCAGCTAAAAACAAGGGCCGGACATTTTGACGCCGCAAACGCGCAGCCTCCCATCTTAATAGCAGAAGAACTACGCAAGGCATACGGCCCACGCGAGGCGCTGCGGGAATTGTCCTTCTCGCTGCAAGCCGGGCGTATCCTCGGCTTTCTTGGCCCCAATGGTGCGGGCAAAACGACCGCCATCCGCATCCTGACAACTATTCTGGAGCCAACATCAGGCAAATTCTTCGTCGACGGACTTAGTTCCGAGCAACCTGAACAAATTCGTCAGCGGATCGGTGTTCTGCCCGAAACCTTAGGTTTTGCGAAGCAAATGACGGGGCTCGAGTGTTTGTCTTTCTTCGGTCAACTTTATGGGCAAAGTGCGACCGAGGCCAAAAAACGGGGCATGGCGCTGCTGGAAGAGGTGGGTCTGCAACAAAGAGCCAAATCATTGGTGGGCACCTACAGCCGCGGCATGCGCCAACGGTTGGGCATCGCGCGCGCCCTAGTCAACGATCCTGTCGTTGTTTTTCTCGACGAACCGACGGTGGGACTGGATCCACAGGGCCAACAAGAGCTGCTGTCGCTGGTGCGCTGGGTGGCCCGTGAGCGCAACGCTGGCGTTGTTTTATGCAGCCACGCGCTGGCCGAGGTTGAGGTTGTTTGCGACGATGTGGTGATTTTGAACGCCGGCCAGATTGTGGCGCAAGGCACGGTCAGCGAAGTGACGGGGCGGACACGACCAGCCATCGCCCAGCGCAACAGTGTGCGCATCCATGTCCCGTCGCCGGCGGTGGACCAAGCCCAGCAACTTTTAGCCGCGGCGCCGAATGTGATGCGTGTCACCCCAATTGATGAAATGCCCGACTGGCTGCGGGTGGAATTGATGGAGGCAACGAACGGCAACGCCGCCCAAAACCAGTACGCCAACAACCGGCTCTTGGAAAGCCTGATTCGCGCCGAGATCCCTATTTTAGCGTTTGAACCCGAAGGCGGGCGCTTACAAGATGTCTTTTTACATCTAACAGAAGGAGCGATTCGATGAGCAATCCCACGATTCCAATGCGTGGCAAACAAAACCGGGAGCCCTTTGGGCGCGGCAGCCGAGTCGAAGCCGCGCGTTCAACATCCGCAACCTGGCGGATTGTGTTTTTCCGCGAACTTCAAGAGTTATGGATCGGCGGGAAAGCGCTGACCTTACTGCTCGTTTTCAGTATCTTGTTAGGCATCGAGACCTATGTGATGGCCAGTAACAGCGAACTAAGTTTGATGCCACCCAAGGAGATGGTCTACGAGACACTCAAGGTCGCGATCTCGGTCAGTCTATTCTTAGGCATTATCATCGGCGCCGATGCGTTTAGTGGTGAGCGCGAACGCGCGACCTTGGAAGCGCTCTTGTTAACACCGACGAGTCGCCGCCAGATTGCGGTGGGTAAATTCCTGGCCGGTGTGACGATTTGGCCCGCGGCGCTGATTTTTACGATTCCCTACATGTATGTCCTTGCCCAAGGCGATGAGGTTTTTGGGCAGGCTGTTATCTGGGGTGCGGTGATCGGCAGCATCATAGCCCCGGCTATGGTCGGTCTGGGGATGCTCGTAAGTTACTGGTGCAACTCTAACAAGAATAGCTATTTTATCAACCTGGGCATTTTCCTCCTGCTGCTCCTGCCGGTGCAATTACCTGGCCGCGCCCAAACCGGCTTTGCCGGCCAGTTTCTGCAATGGTTCAACCCGATCGCGGCCGAATATCATTTCTTGTCGAAGATCCTTGTCAATAACCGCACCTTTGCCGAATGGTGGACTTGGCTTCAAACCTCCGTTGTCTTTGCGCTCCTTGTCTATGCGGTACTTTTCTTCTATGCCGCGCCTCGTCTGCAGCTTGAATCGGCCAGACCGCGCTTTCTGCGGCGGGGACGCGCAGCCGCGGGCATCGTCGTCCTTGTCTGTCTGCTGACGGCAATGGGTGCAACGCCAGCCCTGGCACAAGAGGCCGCACCCGCGGTCTCACCTTTGGCTATCGTCCCTACCATCGAATACCAGCAGATCAAGACAACTGACTCGATCTTTTTCGATACCGTCGTGACCAATCATGGTGCAGAAGCATCGCCACCGATTATTGTCGCGATGAACATTATCAATCTCGATAAAGAGGGCGATGTCGTCGATCCGGAGGATTGGTCGCCACAGCGGACGCAATACATTAACCAGTTGGCGCCCGGCGAATCCATTCCGCTGCCGTGGCGGGTCAATGCGATTTTGGATGGTGACTACATCGTCTACATGGTCGCCATGCCCCAACCTACCGGTCCAGAGTCCACCAGCCAGGCCGTTGCGAGTAAAGGCATCCACTTGACAGTCGCCGCCTTTACTACCCTCAATCCAGGCGGTGTGTTGCCCTATGCGTTGGCCGGCCCCGTTATCTTAAGCCTGGCGCTGATCGTTGTCAACCAGCGCCGCAATCGCGAAATTGACGCGGGTAGCGCAGCCCAGGCTAGTCCAGTTTAGGATAGATAGTGAGACAGTAGGACAGTAAGCCAGTGGAACAGTCCGCGTAACACTGTCCTACTGTTCGACTGTTTCTACTGTTCTACTCACTGATGCTCCACTGGACTTGGATTGTAAGGAAGAAAATGATGAAAGTTGTTCAGAGAATCTTGCGAAAACTGAAGCTTGCGCAGCGGCAGTATGTTGTGGGGCTGATACTGGCCATCAGCATGCTGCTGGCGGCGTGTGCGGGTCGCTTGAATGCGGCCTTACCGGCAGGGAATCCAGCGAATAGCAGTCAACCGGCGGCAGGTGAGCCGCGGATGGGGTCGGAAGAATTTGGCCTCTCGAAGCAGGAACTTGTTGAATATATTGAACGGGTGGAACCGTTGATTGCGCAGTGCATGGGTGAAGCCGGCTTTGAGTATATCGCCGTCGATTACAATACCGTGCGGCGGGGCATGGTGGCGGATAAATCCTTGCCCCGCTATAGTGAGGAAGAATTTGCCCGCGAGTATGGCTTTGGCATTGCCACGCTCTATACTGGTAGGCCACCGCAGCTTGCTGAGTTCGACACGCCCGCCAAAATTGGGTTGGGTGAGCAAAATGCGCGCATCTTCGCCAGTTTGGCGTCGGCCGATCAGGTTGCCTATACCCGCACACTCTTTGGTGAAAATCCAGACGCCACCTTTGCCGTTTCGCTGGAAGCCGAAAATTTTTCACTCACTGGGGGCTGTACGCGCAAGGCAATCGAGCAGGTTTTCTCGCCAGAAGAGATAAGTGCCACCTATCTCAATCCGCACGATGCCATTCGGCAACAAGACCCGCAAATGGCGGACGTATTCACCCAATTTGCCGACTGTATGCGCGCCAATGGTTTCAATTACAGCCGTGAGCAGGAGATCGAACCCGATCTCCTGCAGCGCCTCTCCGCCATCACGGCCGGCGCGCCAATCGAAGCATTGTCGGCAGACGGGCAAACGGCACTCAAACGTTTGCAGGAAGAGGAGCTTGCAATGGCGGCTTCGCTCTTTGAATGTGGAGAACCGTAAGTGGGTGGACAGTGGGTCAGTAGGACAGTGGGTCAGTAGGACAGTGGGTCAGTAGGACAGTGGGTCAGTAGGACAGTGGGTCAGTAAGACAGTGGGTCAGTAAGACAGTGGGTCAGTAAGACAGTGGGTCAGTAAGACAGTGGGTCAGTAGGACAGTGGATCAGTAGCTACTGTCTTACTGACCCACTGTCCCACTGCTGACTATTTGCTATCCACGTAAATCAATAACATCATGCAGAAGCAGCGTATCGCAACCCTTCTATCCGTCTTGGCGCTCGCGGTTGTGGCCGCTATCGTCGGTTGGCTGGCCGGCTCGACCATTCAATCACCGGCCGAGGCGGCGGCGCGGACCGCGCCACCCACCCCGGCACCAATTCTTGTACCGGTCGAGGCGCGGGTGCTTACGTCCGATATTGTCACGCGTGGCACGGCCCGCTATGGCTTACCCAAAGCACTGGCGCTGGCCCCATCGGCGCTAAAAATACAAAGCGGAGTGATCACAACCTTGCCCGCGCGCGGCGATCAGGTAGAGGAAGGGGATCTGCTGCTCACGGCTTCCGGCCGGCCTGTCTTTGTCCTGGCAGGTGAAACCCCTGTCTATCGCGATTTGGTGCCAGGCATCTTCGGTGATGATGTCCGCCAGTTTGAGGAAGCCATCCAGCGTTTAGGGGTTGATCCCGGCCCGCCCGATGGTGTTTATGATGAGAAAACGAGTCAAGCTGTCGCCGATTGGTACACCGCCAAAGGCTGGTCGCCTTTGGCCCCGTCATCTGCACAACAGACCACGGTGCAAACGATCGAACAGGCGTTGGCCGTGGCGCGCAATCAGCAAGCCGCCGCTGCCGCTGTCATCGCGGCGGCCCCACTGATGATAGAAGAGGTTCGCGCCCGCGCCGACCTTGCGAATAAAACGGCCGCAGCTGCCCTTGCGGTCCAGGAGTCTGCCAATACCAGTGTGCGGGCAGACGCGGCGATAACGCCGGAGGCGCGCACCCAAGCCCAGGCGGCGCTGGAGATGGCGCAAGCCGCTGTGCAGGCAACCCAACTGCAAGGTGCAGTCGCGATTCAGGCGGCGCTTGATGCTCAAAAAGCGGCCGAACGCGCGGCAAAACTAGCCGATGAATTGGTGGCCCGGCTGGCGGACGACCTGGCGCTGGCGCAACGCCGAGTTGGGATCCCTATGCCGGCGGATGAGATGGTCTTCATTCCTGAACTGCCTGTCCGCATTGAGGAAGTTACAGCCGCCGTGGGTGACGCGGCCCATGGGCCGCTTTTGACGGTAACGAATAATCAACTAGCCATCGACTCATCGTTGCCGCTTGATGAGGCGCAATTTATCCAGCCCGGCATGGCGGTGGTCATTGATGAACCCGACCTCAACCTTAAAGCGACGGGGACGGTGGCCAGAGTGGCGGCCACGCCAGGTACGGATGGTGTGGATGGATTTCACTTCTATTTTGAAACACGCGTGAACGAAGCATTAATGCCGATCGAAGGTTTCTCCTTGCGGCTTACCATTCCCGTCAAATCAACCGGCGGCGCGGTCAACGTTGTGCCACTTAGTGCGCTCTCTCTGGCCGCCGATGGCACTTCGAGAGTACAGGTGAGCAACCAAGGCGTACTTGAATTTGTTGTGGTCGAACCAGGCTTATCGGCTGACGGTTTTGTTGAAGTGACCCCGGTCGATGGTGCACTGACCACAGGCCAACTAGTCGTGGTAGGATACGAAAATCAAGAATGATCATGCGCTACGTCCTTCAGCTTAGCAAAGTCAGTCGCCAATTCGGGCGCGAACCGGCCGTCCAAGCCTTGATTGATATCGATCTGTGCTTGGCGCCTGGCGAATGGTTGGCGATTACCGGTCCCTCTGGCGCCGGTAAATCTACGCTGCTCAATATCATTGGCTGTCTGGACTGTCCCACGCACGGTAGCTATCACTTCGAAGGCATCGATACCGCGGCCCTCAGTGATCATGCCCGTGCTGGTCTACGCAGCCAGCGGATTGGGTTTGTCTTCCAGTCCTTCCACCTGCTGGCCCATCGCTCGGTATTGGAAAATGTGATGTTGGCCGAGGTCTACCGTAATGGACCACAACAGGGTCGCCGGGCACGGGCGTTGGCTGCGCTTGATCGAGTAGGGCTAAGCCAGCGCGTGGATTTCCTGCCCACCAAGCTTTCTGGTGGTGAACAGCAACGGGTGGCGATTGCTCGCGCCTTAACCGGTGCGCCTAGCTTGCTCTTGTGCGATGAACCGACCGGCAATCTAGATTCAAAAGCAACCGCCGATATTCTAGCGCTTTTTGCTGCCTTAAATCAACAAGGGCTTACCCTGGTGGTTGTCACCCATGATGAACAGGTGGCACAGTGGGCCAGCCGCCGCGTCCATATCATTGATGGCCGGCTGACCCATATGCCAAGTGAACAAAAGTCGCATAGCACGCCCTTGCGCCAGCCATTGCCTGCACCAAAGAGCAACGGGCAAGACAACCCAATCGCACGCTCCGGCATGACCTTTCAGGACCTCTTGCAAGAGGTGATCGCCGGCATCTTTGCCCGGCCCGGGCGCATGGCCTTGACCGTCTTGGGGGTTGTGATTGGGCTGACGGCTCTGGTGGCAACGTTGGGGCTGGCGCGTACGGCCGGTAATCGCATTATCACCCAATTTGATGAGTTAGCGGCGACAGAGATTCTTGTTACCGCCAAGTCTGGGCTGGGCGGCGTCGATCCGCGCGTCATCCCGTGGGATGCGTCGGAACGGTTACAGCGCTTGAATGGGGTTGTCGCGGCGGGAACGTTGAGCGAGGTAGACATCGCCAATGCTCTCGTCAGCGCATCCGCGATCAAAGACCCAAAGCAGCAAAGCGCGTTTAAGCTGGCGGTGCAGGCGGCGTCACCCAGTTTGTTTACGGCGGTGCGCGCAAAGGTGGCAAGCGGACGCCTGCCCGATGACGGCCATGCGCAGCGGGCGGATCGGGTCGCCGTCCTCGGTCCGGAAGCGGCCCAGCGCCTTGGCATTGTGGAGGTTGCCCACCTGCCAGCGATTGCGATTGGCGATCAGATCTATCTGGTGATTGGCATCTTAGAGGCAGTGGCGCGCCAGCCAGACTTACTCGCGTCGGTGATCATCCCAGAAGGCACGGCGCGGCATTATTTTGGCCTGATCGGTCCTGGCGCGGTCGTGCTCGAAACCCGGATTGGCGCCACCGCGCTGATTGCCCAACAAACACCGTTGGCCTTACGCCCCGATGACCCGTCACTTCTGAAAGTTGAATTTGCCCCCGAACCCCAGCGCGTGCGCGATGCTGTGCAGGGCGATCTGAATCGTATGTTCCTCTTATTAGGCGGCTTGTCGTTGATTGTGGGCGCAATTGGCATTGGCAACATTACGCTCGTCTCTGTGATTGAGCGGATTGGCGAGATTGGGCTGCGGCGCGCGATGGGCGCCACACGCAGCCACATTGCGCGCCAGTTTTTATTAGAAAGCGCGACAATGGGTTTGATTGGCGGCATCTTCGGTGCCAGTTTGGGCGTGCTGATTGTCGTCGCTGTCGCCGCCTACCAACGCTGGACTCCAGTCTTAGAGCCAGCGGTGCCCTTTCTGGCCCCGCTGATTGGCTGCGCGATCGGCTTGGTGGCCGGTCTCTATCCTGCCTTGCGCGCCGCGTACCTGGAACCAGTGGAAGCAGTGCGCAACGGATGAAGCTTTTTTTATCTTCTCTGCATAAACGGTTCATATTGACGGGCGTAGTTTAACCATAAGGAAGAAAACCATGAGAACCATTCTACTCCGCATAAGCGTGCTGGTTTGCGCTGTGGCGTTAGCTGGCTGTACGGCAGCGGGCGCGGCGCAACAGAATGAACTGCTTTCACAAGCTGTCAAAGACCAAATTATCGCTAGTGACTATGAATCGGAAAACTACCGCAATGTTCAAATTACAGCGACAGGGGAAGCGACTGTGCTGCCATATGAAAAGGATCGCGGGGTGGACAAAGCACTTTGTCTTACCATTCAATATGAGAAAAAAGTGGCAACGGACCAATGGGTTGCCGGAACGAATTCGCGCGTGATCCAGCAAAAAGACGATGCGTGGATCGTTAATGATGCGCTTTTGGCCGTCGAGCGAGCCTGGTCGCAACATTCTTGTCTTGGAACCTACATGAAGATCGATGTGATTGAGTAGATATATGGGTGTGACGTTTTTTGTGCGCAGGGATTTGTCGCATAGGTTTACGTGACCTACAATTTCTGGCATACTCTCCAGAAAGACCTTTCAAAGATGGTATTGTCCATAACCAAAGAGGATGGTTTTATGCGCGTTCTAATCGTCGAAGACCAACCCAATGTTGCGAACTATGTCAAGCGGGCTTTAGAAGAACAGGGCTACGCGGTAGATTTAGCACGCACCGGCCGAGAGGCATTAGATTGGGCTGAAGTGGTGGTATTTGACCTGATTGTGCTCGACTTGATGCTGCCCGAACTGGATGGCATTACCGTTTGCCGTCGTTTGCGTAAGCAGGGCAATCAGGCGGCGATCTTGATGTTAACGGCGCGTGATACCGTGGATGACCGCGTGACTGGGCTGGATGCTGGCGCTGATGATTATCTCGTCAAACCGTTTGAGTTAAAAGAACTGCTGGCCCGCCTGCGCGCGTTGGCGCGGCGACACACGTCCAACACATCGACCTTGAAAGTAGCAGACCTGAGCCTGGACACCCATACCCGCGTCGTCATGCGCAACGATACCTTGATCAAACTAACATCCAAAGAGTATGCCGTCTTAGAATGTTTAATGCGTGAACCCAACCGCGTATTAACCCGCACCGAAATTGCCGAGTCGGTTTGGAATTATGATGTTTATAACCAATCGAACGTGGTTGATGTCTACATGCGCAATTTGCGGCGTAAAATTGATGATCCTTTTAGCCAAAAACTGATTCACACCGTGCGCGGGGCCGGCTATCGCTTGTCCGACCAGGATGATCCGGAATGAAACGGTTGAAAACGCTGCGCGTTCGCTTCGCCCTCTGGACAGCGGGGTTATTGTTGGCTGCTTTGTTGCTTTTTGGCCTTTTCGTTTATACCAATATGGCGCGCAGTTTGACGACAACAGTGGATGAGACGCTGCGGCCGGTGGTGATTCAACTGACAACTGAAGTCGAGCTCAGAGGCGGCGAGTTAATCGTCATTGAAAACCCGATTGAGGATCCAGAATTTGCGCAACTGCGCGACCAGGGCTTTAGCATGCGCATCTTCAACCTGGCCGGGCAACCAGTCTATCATTACGGTCCCTATCAGGATTTACCCGAGCCGCAAATCGATGTGACCATTGCCGATCATCCCGGTGAATTTGCGACGATTACCGATCCAGCCACCCAGGATCCAGTACGACTCTTCACAGCACCAATTGCGCAAGAAGCTGGCATTGTCGGTGTGATCCAAGTTGCACAAAACCTAAAAAATGTCAGACGCACGCTCGGGTTATTACTTGCAACCCTGCTGATTGGCGGGCCGCTGATTGTGTTAATGGCCGGTGGCTTCGGCTATTTCTTAGCCGCCCGCGCATTGGCGCCAATCGATGAAATCATTCGCACGGCTCGCCATATTTCCGCCGCCGATTTGGGCGCACGGCTAAACCTGCCGGCAACCGAGGATGAAGTGGGGCGGCTGGCAGCCACCTTTGACGCGATGTTGGCGCGGCTGGAAGATGCGTTCCGGCGCGAGCGTCAATTCACCGCCGATGCGTCGCATGAATTACGCACTCCGCTGGCCGCCATGCGCGCCATTATCGACAGCACCATCACGCGCCAGCGCACGCCAGCCGAGTACGAACAAGCGTTTGCTGATCTAACCCAGGAGACTGATCAAATGCGCAGATTAACCGAAGGCTTGCTCCAATTGGCCCGCAATGATGTAACCCAGCAACCGGCAAAATTCGAACCGCTTGATCTATCAACTTTGTTAAAAGATGTGGTAGATTCGCTCTATCCGTTGGCAGAAGATAAGGGGCTGCGGCTAATTGACAACGTGCCGGAGCAAGCGCTCTTCTTACAAGGCGACAGTGATGGGTTGATCCGATTATTTGTGAACTTGCTTGACAATGCGATCAAATACACGGAAGAAGGCTTTGTCAGCATCTCGGCCAAATGTAATCATGACAAATGGTTGACTGTGATGATCCGTGACACTGGCATTGGTATTGCGCCAGAAGATATCCCCCACATCTTTGACCGTTTTTATCGAGCAGACGGGTCGCGGAGCAAAGCCGGGATTGGCTTGGGGTTAGCAATTGCCATGGATATCGCCCGCGCCCACGGTGGCCGGATTACGGTAGAAAGTGCGATTAGAAATGGATCAATCTTTACTGTCCATTTGCTCGCAAAGTAAATCTCTTTCCCATTTTTATACAAAAGGAGCAATGAAACATGGATTTCATGAGTAGCTTAGATTTCTTCACGAGCCCAGATGGCATCATTTGCCTGGTCGTCGGCGCGATCCTCGGCGCGCTGGCCGGGCAGATTATGAAGGGCAGGGGCTTTGGCTTGGTTGGCAACATCGTGATTGGGGCGTTGGGGGCAGTCATCAGCGGCCTCCTCTTCGACTGGATCAACATCATCGATGTGGGCGACGTGGCCGATCCCGTCATTGCGGGCGGGGTGGGTGCAATTATCGTGTTGGCAATCGGCGCTGCTATTCGGCGCCAGGATTCCTCAACCGTGGTGCCCTCGTACACATAGCGCGTGCCAAGTTTCATTGGGATCCACTGGTTGGTGATTTCGGCAGAATTGTCGCCAAAATTGGCGGCATCAAATGGTTCAACTAGGCTCTCGGTCCCCTGGTTGGCGGCGGGCGCCGCAGTCGGCGCGGCGGTGGGCGGGGGACTCGTTGGTGAGGGATCTGGCGCTTGATTGCTCCCGCAGGCCGCAAGCAGGAGCATTAATAACAATGCAATGAGTAAAGAGATGACGGGCAGACGTCGCATCTCAAGCTCCTTTTCTAGTTCGTTTTGCTATGGCATAGGTAATTTGCTCGGTTTGTAAAGAATATTCCGTCGTCGCACCTTCCCAGAAGGTACGACGACGGAACTTATTTCTAGACGATCACGCAACATCTCAGGTGGGTTGTGTGGTCAAGCCATTACGACCGACGCGGGCAAATTCCGTTTGCCCAACATCAGATAAAGCGCCGGGACAATAAACAGATTGACCAGTGTCGATGTGACCAGACCACCGAGGATGACGATTGCCATCGGGTGCTCGATCTCATGACCGGGGATATTGCCCGCGATCACCAGCGGCGCCAGGGCCAACCCGGCGGTCAATGCCGTCATCATGATCGGGGCAATCCGTTCGCGCGCGCCCTGCATCACCAGGCCGAGGCCGAAGGGTTCGCCTTCTTCGTCTTCCAGATGTTGATAGTGGCTGATCAACATGATGCCGTTGCGGGCTGCCACACCCAGAATAGTGAGAAAGCCGACCAGCGAACCGAGCGAAAGGACGGCGTGGCTGAACCAATAGGCCGCCAGCACACCACCCACCATGGCCATGGGCAGGCTGAGGAACGACATACCCGCCAACCGCCAACTGCCCAGCGAAGCGCGCAGCAGGAAGAAGATGATCAGGCAGGCCGCCAAGCCGGCCCAATAGATGCGCTGCGTGGCGGCCTGCCGCTCGGCATAATCGCCCAGCACCTCTGGGTGATAGCCCAGGGGGAACTCGACGGCATCCAGGGCATCTTGCACTGCATCCATCGCCACGGCGAGATCATAGCCCTCTTTGAGATCCGCTTCGACATTGATGCGGCGCGCCTGATTTTCGCGGTTGATGGCGTTGGGTACTGGCACAATGTCGATCTTGGCCACATCTTTCAACATCACGGGCTTGCCGTTGGGTGTATAGATCGGCATGTTGTAGACGCTGGTCAGGCTGTGGCGGTTGGCGGGCGTCGTCCACACGTTCACGTCGTATGCGGCGCGCCCGCTGTGAATGTCACCTGCTTCTTCACCCGCCATCAAATAGGCTGCGTTGCGGCGCACATCACCGGGTTTCACCCCAACCTGTTGCGCTTTCTCCAGATCCACCTCGACTTGAATCTGCGGGATGTCGAGCAGGTACTCAACGTAAGCGCCTTTGAGCGCTTCGATCTTGAGCAATTGTTCTTCCACTTCGGCGGCCTTGGCGCGCAGCACATTCAGATCATCCCCATAGATGCGGATGACGATCGGATGGCTGGAGCCGGTGAGCACCTCGCGGATACGCTCTTTGAGATAGGTTTGCACGTCGGTGTAAAACCCGGCATAGCCACTCACCACTTCCTCCACCTTGGCCAGCGTCTTGTCATAATCGACGGACGGATCAACGCTGATCCAGTGTTCGGCAAAATAGATGCCATAGACCTCATCCATCAACAACGCTTGACCGATGTGCGTACCACAGTTGCGCACGCCTTCGATCGAACGTAGCTCGTTACAGGCCAGAACTGAGCTACGCTTCATTTCCGCATGTCCAGTGCCAGGTTTGCCCAGCCAATGCATCAGAAAATCTCGTTCTTTAAAAGAAGGCAGCAATTCCTGACCCATCAGCGGCCAGATCACAATACCTGCCAGCAGCAGCGCTACAGTTGAAAGATAGGCCAGGCTCGGCATTTTTAAGGTTGCGCCCAGCAGCTTATCGTACACACGATGCAACCAGGGCAGAATCGGCGAGACCCGTTCGCGGATCGGCGCATTGGAGAGGAGAACCAAGATCAACGCCGGCGTCACCGTGAGCGCGATGATCGGCGAGACCAAGGTTGCCACCACATAGGCTTGGGCCAGGGGTTGAAAGAACGCACCCGACAGCCCTTCCATAAAGAAGACCGGTAACAACGCCGTCATTTCAATTACCGAGGCATTGACAATCGCATTGCGCACTTCCACCGAGGAATCGAGCACAATCTGCGCGGTGGGCAACGTGCTGCCAGCCTGCCGATATTGGCGCAGCCGCCGCACCACATTTTCCACATCCACAATCGCGTCGTCCACCACCGCACCAATCGCAATTACCAACCCGGCCAGCACCATCACGTTGACGGTTGTGCCAAAGTAAGCCAGCACCAACATCGTGATCACAACAGTCAGCGGGATGATGGTGGCGCTGATCAAGGCGATGCGCCAATCCCACAAGAAAAGCACCAACACAATAACCAC
>JBBRVA010000138.1:0-12859 GCA_038247295.1 Caldilineales bacterium
CCCTATGTCACTTTTCTTGGTTTTTATGACTTTAAGGAGAAAAATTTATTTTAAATGTCGCTCTGGTGTTAAATTAAGGCTGGGATTTTTTTCCGACTTAAAATCTCGACGTTGGTGTCTTGGTCGGCGGTGCCGGCGTTTTCGTCGGCGTTGGTGTCTTGGTCAGATACGGCGTTGGCGTCTTCGTCGGTAGTACCGGTGTTTTCGTCGGTGTGTTGGTCGGTGGCGCTGGCGTCTTGGTCGACGTTGGCGTTTTGGTCAGCGTTGGCGCTAGCGTGGGCGTTGGCGTCTTCGTTGGTGTGTTGGTCGGCGTAGATGTTGGCGTCGCACTCGGGAAATTGTAGACCACGATGGTCGTGGTCTGCCCAACCGTCACTGTAAAGTTTGCCCGCGCGCCCGTCGCCACTTCAACGATGGTATGCGATCCCGGTGCCAGTAGGAATATGCGGATTCCAGCGCTGCCCACCTCGAACACCGGTCCGTCGTCGATCTGAAACTGGGCGTTGCCGAGTTGGCACCCAATCTGACCCTGTGGCAGGGGCGTCCCATCGACAGCGATGATCGTGCCGCTGTCGCCGCTCGCACAGAAAAACTTGGTGAGGTTGACCTCACCCGACTCGAAGTTATGGACGAAGATCGCCGTCAGCTTGCTCGCCTCGACGGTGAATGTCGTGGATGCGCCGTTGGCGTCCTCGATCAGGGTGTAGGTGCCTGCCGGCAGTGCAAACTCTATGATCCCGCCCGGTCCGGTCTTGACATTCGCCACGACCTGGCCGTTGCTGTCCTTGATTGTGAAAGCGACACCCTCCTTGGTTTTACAGGTAGCGATGCGCCTCGCGCTGGTCGATGACTGCAATCCTTGCGGTGGGAAGACCTGGAACTCCGTTCGTGTGCCGTCATTGCTCGGGCAGAAGACCTTGTCGATCTCAACCCGACCCGGTATGGTAGTTGGTGTCGATGTACTGGTCGCGGTCGCGGTGCCAGTCGCGGTTGCGGTGCCGGTTGCTGGTGGCATCGGTGTATCAGTCGCGGTCGCCGTGTCAGTCGCCGTCGCCGGTGGCATTGGCGTGTCAGTCGCTGGCGGGATCGGTGTGTCAGTCGCTGGTGGGATTGGCGTATCAGTCGCTGGCGGGATCGGTGTATCAGTCGCCGGCGGGATTGGCGTATCAGTTGCTGGCGGGATTGGCGTATCAGTTGCTGGCGGGATTGGCGTATTGGTCGGCGAAGCGACAGTGCAGAGCGTAGATATGCTGTTGGTGTCCATCGTGACTGCGCCATTTCGCGCCAAAGCTCGACCCACCAGACTGGCATTGGTATTCAGGGTGATACTGGCGAACGCCAGGATATTGCCTGCGAATGCCGTGTCGGTCTCCAGAACTGCGGAGCTGCCAACCTGCCAGAACACGTTGCAACCGGAAGCGCCATTGATCAAAAGCATAGCTGCGTTGCTGGCCGTCGTGAGCGTGCTCCCAATCTGGAACACGAAGACGGCGGCAGGGTCACCCTGGCCGTCGAGCGTGAGGATGCCGGTCAACTGCGCTGATGCGTTAAAACAATAGACACCGGGCGTGAGCGTGAGTCCACCCAGATCTTGACCTGTCAAATTCACATCGCACGGCTGGCCGGCCAGGTCGTTGTAAGCGGTGGTCACATCACTCTGCGCTTGCAAGGCAACAGCATCGGCAGCATGGATCGTCGCGGGCGGGACCACAATACCCGGCGGAAAGCCCGTGACTGCACTCCCAGGGCTGACCCCAAGATCACCGGTGACAAGCGTCGGGCCGGTATTGGTCGCCGTCGAGCCAGCCAGGACAGCGAAGCTAGCCGCCGTGCCCAACCCTGGCGCGGTGGCAAGCAGGGGGCGCGCCCAGGCATCTCCCACTTGGGCGAAAAGCAGCATGGTCAGGAGGAATAAAGTCGCTATATTCGTAAGCTGCTGTCTTACCTGTGCATCGATAGGGTGCCTTCGCAACTGTCCAACGAAAAAGTGCTTGGTCTGATTGAGCGCGTACCCGTGTGCGTGGTTATCCTTGCGCATACTGTCTCTCCCTGTGTTACTCAATGTCGTGTCCATGCGTCGTCGTTTGTGGATCGACCCCTTGTTAAAATGCTGGCCCTGCGTTGTTGAGATTGATGGATATCCGGTCTTCTGTCCATAGCCTTATTTAAAAGTAATTAAATGAAAAGTTAGATTAATATTTCGTAAAGTATATTATTTAGAGCGGCGCGCGTCGTCCCCCCAAAGAGAGATTGCGCGGTTTATAACATCCCCCAAAAGAGGCAGGTAGCACTGTTAGGCCGGGGTTAGAGGAGTTATTGGCAATATTTATTCGCCATTGCCATTTTAAATCTTAATTTTTATCGGATGAGAATCGTAAGCTTTAGAGGGTGGCGAATAAATAATACCAGTAGCGAGGAAGGGAAATATAGGTTGGCTCATCTGTGAAAAATGTGCAAACACAATGTTTTGCCCTTTGGCAAAATATTGTGTTTGCACATTTTCGGCTGATGAGCCATATAGGTTATAACAAGCCGATGGCACGCGCCTGTGCAACCGCATGAGTGCGGCTCTGCACGGAGAGTTTGCCGTAGATGTGCTTAAGGTGGGTTTTAACGGTGCCAACCGAGACCACCAACTGTTGTGCAATGGTCGCATTCGAGAGACCCGCCGCGATCAGGCGTAGGACTTCGAGTTCACGCTGGCTTAATGGCTCAACAAGATTTTGGTTTAGATTTTGGATTGCCACTTGGATGGCACTCCGGTCTTCTACCGCGGAGCTTGTCGCTGGTTGGCTAGCAAAGGCAGCGACGATTTTATTCATATAGGCGGCAAGGCGGGCATCCGGCGCACGGGGTGGAACGGTCGTCAAGCGAAAATCATCGGACGCAAGCGTCTGCTGCAGCAGCAAGCGCATGGGTTCGCCTTCATCGACAAACAGACGAACATAGCCTTCGGGTTCTGCCAGCGCCAGGGCGCGTGTCACTGTGTGCGTGGCCGCCTCCATTTGTCCCTGCGCCCAGAGTGCCAATGCCTGGAGCATAAGCATCTCCAACATGCTGCCCAAGCGTTTGGTGGCTTCAGCGGCAGGCAGCCAGCGTGCCAAGAGCGCCACCACTTCGTCCGCCCGGTCTTGGACGAGTAGCACACGCACAAAAACCAATGTCTCAAATTCATGCAGATAGGTGAACCGTTCTTCCTCTGTCAACGTACGGGCATAGATCTGTGCCCACTCGCTGGCGAGTTGCGGTTGGCCCAGCCGTAGATGCATTAATGCTTCAAGCGCCGCCGCGCGCTCGCCATCTAGCGCGATCCCGGTTTGGCGGGCCGTATGTTTGGCCAATTGCAGCGCGGCTAATGTGCCTGCTTGGTCGCCCAGAGCTTGACGAATGCGGGCCAGAATACTGAAGCGATGGAGTGGCCCGTCGATGTAGGTTAGGTCACTGGATGGGCTGAGGGCCAAGCCGATTTCGACTTGCTGGGCCGCGCCCGCCAGGTCGTTCCACTGATAGAGAATTTCCGCATAGCCCACATATGCCAGGCCGACGACAGGCAACTGCCGGCTGTATTGGGTAGCCAGGGTTAACACTTGTTGGTAGCTAGCCGCCGCCATGCGCAGATAACTCTGCGCCATGCAGGTGCGCGCGGCGTGATAGCGGGCGGCAACGGTCAGAAAAATATCGTCAGCCGCCATACCAAGTTCGACCGCATCTTGATAAGCCTGCAAGGCTTCCGACAGGGCACCATTCTGTTGATAGGCAAGGCCAAGCGCAAAATAGGCATCCCCACGCAGCAGCAACGCATCGACAGGAATAAGGGTGAGGCTATACTGCGCCAGATGAATGGCCGGCGCCGGCTCGCCGCGGCGCGCGGCCAGCATTGCCCGCAAGGCAGCAACGCGGCCGAGCAGCGTGTTGTGCGCGGTGCCAACCGCGTCTGATTCCGCGCCTGTAACCTGGAGCATCGCTTCCACTTGGCGCAAGCTCACTTCCGCCGCTTCGATCTGGCCGGTGAAGGCCAGCGCCCACGCATAGGAGACCCAGAGCGCGGGGCGCGCCATCAACGCCGTCTGTGGTAAAGCCTGCACCCAGTTGAGCAAGGTGGTGACAGCACCTTGGTTCCAAGTCGTCGGCCAAATCTGCTCGATCAGTTCCGCTGTGCGCGCAAAGTCGTCGGCAAGGAGGGCGTGCCGAATCGCATCGGCAAACAGTTTGTTTTCTGCATACCATCTACTAGCCCGGCGGTGCAGCGTTGGCCACAGGTCGGCTTGGCTTTGCCGTAACCGGTGTTGCAACACCTCTGCAAACAGTTGATGATAGCGATACCACTGCCCTTCGTCATCAAGCGGAACGATAAAAAGGTTAGCGTGATAGAGTTGCTCCAAGATGGTCTGGCTATTACGTAGGGAGGGCGGGGCATAGGGCAGTAGGGGTAAATTGTCCTCATCCCCCCTACTCCCCCATCCCTCTACCCCCTCACGCCCCATTACTGCATCGCACAGGGGCGCACACAGCCGTTCCAGAATGGCGGTGTATAACAAAAACTCCTGCACAGCTTTGGATTGCTGATTGAGCACTTCTTCGATCAAATAATTGAGGATGTAGCGGTGACCGCCGGAGAAAGTCTGTAGGAAGCTGGCTTTGTCATCACGCCCTTGTAGAGAAAGCGCCACCAGTTGTAGACCGGTGATCCAGCCTTCGGTGCGGGCCCCCAATGTCATCACTTCCTGTGCGGATAGATGGAGACCCATCTGGTCATTCAAAAACACGGCGGCTTCGTCTGGGGTGAAACGCAAGTCGTCGGCACGGATTTCGGACAGTTGATCGCGCGCCCGCCAGCGCGCCAGCGGCAGCGGCGGGTCGGCACGCGTCGTGATGATGACGTGGACGTGGGTGGGCAGGTGGTCCAGCAAAAAGGTCAGCGCCTCGTGAATTGATTGGGCGCTGATGGCATGATAATCTTCTAGCACCAATACATATGGCGGGCCGGGTGGGCCGTCCTCGCTAGCCAGCAGGCTGAGGTCATTGACCAAAAGGGTAAGCAGCGTTTTGGGCGCGGGCGCGGTGGCAAGGCCACCAGGCGTTGGCAACAGCGCGGTGGCCGTTTCCCCCACCGTTGGCGCAAATTTTTGCAAGCTGGCAATCAAGTAGGTGAGAAAACGCACCGGATCATTGTCGTCCGAATCCAGCGTGAGCCAAGCAACATGTGTGTGGCTGACGTGCGCCCGGGTACCCCCCCCCGCCCGCGGTGCATGTCCGTGGGGGGCATGGCCTTGGGATGCAAATTCTGCCATCCACTCGCTTAGCAGGGTCGATTTGCCAAAGCCAGCCGGGGCGGCGATTAGTGTGACTTTACCAGTGAGGCCCGCCGCGAGTTTTTCCGTCAAGCGGGGACGGTAGACCATCTTCGCTTGGCGAGGACGCCTGGGTGCGTAGAGCTTGGTTTGGAGAATTGGCAATGACAAGGAACGTACCTTCACTATGATCACAACTATGACCGTACTCGGGTCCTTATTATACCAGGAAGCTTATAAATTTGTCTGATCCACCTAGTACAGTTCGGCACAAGTAAAACAGTAAGACAGTAAGACAGTGAGACAGTACAAACACTGTCTCACTGTCTTACTGTCCCACTCAAAGATAATAGGCTTATTTCCGCCATACTGTACTAGCCTCTACTTACAATCAACCTGGCAATCAACCTGGCAATCAACCCCATAATCAATCTTTGGATGGACGACACTCCACCCGCTGGCACGTTATACTGCGGGCATGGCAACGACGCAAAGTAATCGTCCAAGAATAATTTAGAGAGAGTCGGAGATTAGATATTGGAGATTGACCGCGTTTAATCTCCAATCTCTAATCTCCAACTCTACAAGTTATTTCTGGATTACGTCTTGGCCGTAGGCTTAGGGTTGGCGGTGGCCGCCTGTCAACCAATCCAGGCGCCTACCCAACCGTCAGTAGCGGCCAGCGCGCCCGACCCGAACGGTGGCAAGCAGACGGTGGCAACCGGTGTCGGCTGGATCACGCCGCCGGCCTGGTCGCCGCGGGGGGATCGGTTGGCCTATCTGATGGCGACCGAGCGCTATGTGGGGCAAGCAGAGACGCCGCGCTATGTCCTTGAGGTGTGGACGACAGAAGTGTTGGCGAACGGGATGATCGCCAATGCGCGCAAGCACAGCGAGGTAAGCATTGGTGGTGATTGTGGCGGTGGCGGGCGGTCGGAAAGCGCTGTCCTTTACGAAACCGAGGGTGGGCTTGCCTATCGCGGTTATCAGTAGACACCCAAATAATTGTCAGTTTCCCACTGGCTGACGCTGTTGTGGTAACGTCGCCATTCTTCGCGCTTGGTCTGGATGTAGTAATCGGCATAGGAGAGTAGTCGCAAAATCAGCGTTCGGCGGCTCTCCCCATGAGACATTTGTGGTGTGATTGACAATGTGAGCAATCCAGACTAGAATAACTCCTGTGGAAAGTTGTAAATCTGACGTGTTATCGACAGATGGGTTGAGATGGACAAGTGGATAGTTCGCGATCGATACGGCAACGAGATTTACTTCACCGAGGAACGGTGGCAGCATATCTTAGCGTCACGGCCAGAGCTTGAGCCATACTTTGACCAGTTTCTCGAAACGGTACGAACAGGCCGACGTCAACAAGACTCACTGGTGCCGAATGAATATCGGTACTACAAGTCATTTGATGAACTATTACCAGAGAACAGCCACCTAATCATGATCGTGGTCTTCAAGAAACAACTCGACGACAAAGGCGAGTATATCACCAACAATTTTGTAGTCACTGGGTGGGCGAACTATCTGTGGTCATAAGAGTGACAGAATGAGCAAATTGAACATGCAGCGGGCAGAAATTACAGCACGGGATGGTACGCCGGTACGATTTGTCTATGATGAAGAGGCCGATATTTTGGAGTTGTTTTTTGGTGAAAATGCACCAGCAACTGGGATAGAACTGACTGATCACATCATTTTGCGGATAGACCGCAAGACAAAACGGGCCTTAAGTTTGATGCTGCTCCATTTTTCGATTCTTTCGGAACAGACAGAATATGGGCCACGTAGTTTTCAGTTGGAAAAATTAGAGCGGCTACCAGAGGATTTGCGGGAACTGGTTTTGCGTTTGCTCATATCCCCGCCGGTCAGCCAATTCTTGAAATTATCGCAGCTTCAGACGACACCACCGAAATTTATGCTGGTTGCCTATCTTGAAGCACAACCGATTCTAGCCTAGGCCTGAGTCTCACTGCCAGCCCCGCCGCCGAACATGCGCTGATGCGATTCGTTCTGCTCAGGGGTGATGCCGCGACCTAGAAGGCCACCGGGCGGCTACGCCATCAGCGCGTTTCCCTCCCTTGATGTGGTCTCGTCATCGCTCACTGGTAAGCTAGGTGTACGAGCTACTTTTTAAGCTGATCGTTACCGCTCAAACTGCCACCGTAGCACTGATCGAGACAAACTCGCGTACCACCCCTAACGCGGCATTGCACAATGCCCAGCGCCAAACCCGGAAGTCCGATCTCCTGCATCTGCGCTTCGATGTAGGCATCAATGGCGCCGAAATCGGACGGCTTATTTACAAGATGACCGCAAGCTTTCCACCGATCAATGGCGATTACTGTATGAAGCAATCAACTCTCTTGACCAATCTGAAGTAGAAATTACAGGAGCGCGCTTTACCTTTCGCCAATTGTATACCGAACCTCGTGTATTTTGGTAGAAGTAGAAACCGTTTAACCGTTCTGATTCGGCATCAACCTCATGATCGTTTCGAGCACAATCCAAATGGCGTGAAAGGCGAGGCTGATGATGGCAATCGAGCCAAAGTCTAGCGAAGTGAGCAACCCCCATGAGAAGATCACCGCCAGCAGCGGTGCCAAGTGGGCGACGGCACCGATCACATGCCATTGGCGGGAACCTTGGTTGGCGCGCACAATCAAGAGCGTGACGGCCACGACCGCCATCAACAGATAGGCTTGGATCAACCCGACCCAGGCCATTGGGTTCTGCGGCAAAAAGGCATAAGGGCCAACGCCCAGGTAGCGCGCAACGGTTGCGTTGGATTGCCGGGGCATATCACCAGCATACTCGTCAACCAACCAGGTTGGGAACCATCCAAAGGTGAAACCGGTGGTTGATTTAGCTAGGGGGAGCGGTTGACTGCGCATGGAATCTTCCCCGCTAACTGCGGGAAAGATTCCTCTACCCTTCTGCTCATCTTCTCGGTTATAGTAGCGTATCAATAGATAAGCTATCAACAGGAGAGAAGCGAATGGAACTCAAAACACTTCAAAAACAGATCCGCACGTTGGTTACGCTGGAGGAAACGAGCGCGCCAGTGATCAGTTGTTATCTAACCCTTAGCGAAGAGCCGCTTGCCTGGCGCACGGCTTTTGAGCAGCGATTATACCTATTACGTCGCTCGCTACGCGGCGATTCACGCTGGGATTTTGAGGATGCATTAGGTCCCCTCGAAGCATTTCTCAATACAGAGTTAGCGCCAGAGTCCAGAGGGGTGGCGATCTTCGCGCGCGGTGGGGACAAACCTTTTTTTCTTCCGCTCCAGTTTCAGGTGGCATTGCCCACCTGGATTGTGGTCAATTCTGTCCCAAACATTTACCATTTAGTTGAGATCAAAGACACCTATCATCGTTTTGTCGTAATGTTGACTACGGCCGAGAGCGCCCGCATCCTGGAAGTAAATCTGGGCGCTGTCACTGAAGAGATCTGGCGTGAACGCCCGGCGTTGCGCAAACGAATCGGGCGCGAGTGGACCAAGGAACATTATCAGAGCCATCGTCGCGAGCAGACCGATAAGTTTCTAAAGGAAAAAATCAGTGTGCTCGATGGTCTTATGCGTGCGGGGGGACACACCCATCTGATTTTGGCGGGCAACTCGCGGGAAACGGCACGCCTGCATGAGTCCTTACCCAAACGCCTCACTGCCAAGCTCATCGACATCCTACCTGCATCAGGTAACGAGCAGGTTTCTGATGTGGTGGCGGCCACGCTTGCGCGCTTTATTGATGCCGAAGAGAGCGAATCCCAGACAGTTGCCGAGACGCTAGAGCAGGAAATCCTGAGTGATGGTTTGGCCGTTGTGGGCACAGGGCCAACCATTGACGCGCTGCGCAGTAGCCAGGTAGATGTGCTTGTGATGGCCAAAGCCTACCTGCCAGAGCCAGGCTGGCATTGTCTGGCCTGCTCGGCGTTGACGATGGGGCGAACGGCCCCACAGCGCTGCACAACCTGTAGCACAACCACATTCCGCCAGGTGGATCTGCGCGAGGAATTGGTTCGGCTGGCCGAACAACAGGGCGCAAGCGTGGAAATTGTGCAGCAAAGTGATCGGTTGATGCAACTGGGCGGGGTTGGCGCGTTGCTGCGCTACAGGGTACCCCAAGCGGCCAGTTATCAAGTCACTAATAGCTGATTACTAATAGCTACGGATAACTGGCAAACTTTTGCTTACCCCATACTTTCCGCAGCCGGAATGAGACCATAGTGTACCGCGATCAATGCGGCTTGGGTGCGGTTGGTTACGTTGAGTTTTTGAAAAATCTCACTGAGCCGATTGCCAACCGTCTTCTCGGAAAGATAAAGCTGTGCCGCAATGGCCCGATTATCGTGACCGCCAGCCAACAGCCGCAGGATCGCGCGTTCACGTTCGGTAAGCGCTTCAATGATGTCCGGTAGTGGCGGCGGACGGCGAACGGCGGCGAAGACCTGAGCCGTCAGGGCTGGATCCAGGGCGGATTCACCCTGCGCCACCCGCTGGATCACAGCCAGCAACTCTTCGGCGTCGGCATCTTTGAGCAGGTAGCCTTTGACCCCGGCCTTAATCGCATCGAGCAAGTGTTGATCCTGGCGATGCATGGTCAGCATGATGACCCTGATCGCTGGATGGCTGTCTGCCAACTGGCGCGCCACGGCAATGCCATCCAGATCCGGCATCTGGATGTCGAGCAGGACAATATCTGGCTGCAGCGTATCAATTTGCTCCAGTACCTCGCGCCCTGTGCGCGCCTCCCCGACAACCTCAAATGCGGTCTTGCGCTCGATCAACTCGCGCAAGCCCTGGCGGAACATACGATGATCGTCGGCCAGCAACAATCGCACTCGGTTCATGATCGCTCCTTTGGCATCTGCCGCTTCGCCGGCTTTACGTCAATTGGCAGCCATATCCGCAATTCGGTGCCCGCGCCGGGTTGGGTGAGCACGGTGAGCCGACCATGGAACGTCGCCAGCCGCTCACGCATCTGACGCAACCCCAGGTGGTTGCTTGCGTTATCAACCGCGCCCAGATCAAAACCGCGTCCATTGTCGCGGATGAAAAGCTGTAGCCCACCGTCCACCTGGGTGCTTTGCACCGTTACTGCACTAGCAGTGGCATGTTTGGCCGCGTTGGTCAAGCCTTCCTGAACAACACGAAAGCTTATCGCCTCGATTTGTGGCGATAAGCAGGCGGCAATGCCATTGAGATCGACATTCATTGTCCATCCTTGTTGCTGGCCAAATTCGATAATATAGCGGTGCAGCCCCCCTACAAAGCCCAGTTCATCGAACTGGATAGGGCGCAAGGCAAAGATCGCACGGCGCAATTCGGCAATCTGCTCGCGTAGCAGCGGCTTGAACGCGATCAACTCGGTGCGTAGCCGTTCGGGCTCCTGGTCCAACCAATCTAGCCAGAGATCGATCCGCATACGGCGAAAGGCCAACGTCTGGGCCAAGCCATCGTGGATGTCGCGGGCAATGCGGGCGCGCTCTTCGGCAATGGCCTGCTCCAACGCATACGTGGCCCGCTCCTCGCGCACCCGGCGCCGTGCCCCGCTAATTACCTCGCCAATCTCGCCAGCAATCGTATGCAACAACGACCAGTCGTCATCCTGGAGGGCAATTTTACCTGTCGTATACAACTCGATCCAACCCACACTGACCGCCCCATCATCAATCGATAGGCGCAAACAGACGCCGGCCAGGCCGTCGGGATCGGCAGGTGCCGTGACAATTTGACTCACTTTCTGGTCATTGAAGCGATCCGCAAAAGGCGCGCGCAGTGTGCGCAATTCTTCGGTCGCGACACCAGTAGTGCGCGCTAAGATCACTTCAGTTGCGTCATGCAGCCACAGGGCCGCCGCCTTACTTGGCACCAAACGCTGCGGAAAGAGCAGGGCCACAGCGAGAATCTCGTCCAATGAAATTGACGCAGCCAGGGAACGGTTGACTTCACTGAGGAGGGCAAGTTGGGCATTGCTGCGTTGCAGTTGCTGGTTGAGTTCCCGTTGCTGTTCGAGGATCTGTTCTACCTCTGCCTGGTGGCGACGTTCTTGGCGACCAGCAAAAGTCAAGCTCCACCAGACGGCCAGCCCCCCTACCCCCCCCCACAACACAACATCGAACAGCACACTTGGGTTGGCGTTGAATTCTTGACGCAGAAAGGCTTCGGAAAATTGACCCAGGGCAATGGACAATCCACTGGCGCCGCCGAGCCACCAACGCCAACGGAGCAACAACTGCCAAAGCGCTGCTGGCATTGGGGTTGTGACGGGTTTATGCTCTTTCTCTCTCATTTACCCCTAATTTTGAACCGGAATTTAAGACAGGTGTCCATGCGTATATGTGCGACTGGCAAAATTGAAATAGTAACCTTTGGTGCGAGTTTGAAAGCGTCATGAGAATCGAATAAGCTTTTGTCGGTCTTGGTCATCGTTAGTATACTACACGTCCTTTACGGCAGGGCAACTTAGTGACGAGTCAACGCTCGCAGCCGCATAATCCTCTGATTGGTATCGGGGTGGGTGCGAAAGAGACCCGCCAACCCACCGAACACTGGATTGACGATATACAAGTGCGAGGTGGCGGGGTTTAACACCATCGGTTGACGTTTGGCAGCCCATTCTAGCTTCTCCAATGCGCTAGCCAACGCCAAGGGGTTGCCTAAAATCGCAGCACCGAGCGCATCTGCCTTAAATTCTCGACTGCGTGAGATGGCCATTTGGATAACTAAGGCGGCAATCGGTGCCAGAAAGATCATCAGAATGCCACCGACCAGCCCGGCCAGCCCCCCCCCTTCTTCACCCTCATCTGAACCACCAAAACCACCAAAGATCAGCGACCACTGGGCAATTTCGGCAATCATGGTAATGGCGCCAGCAATCGTCGCTACCAGGCTGGCGAGAAGCGTGTCGCGGTTGCGGATGTGCGCCAGTTCGTGGGCGATTACCCCAGCTACCTCTTCGTGGTCGAGCAGGCGCATAAGCCCCGTGGTGACAGCAACCGCGCCTTTACTGGGGCTACGCCCGGTGGCAAAGGCGTTGGGGGCATCGCTCTCGATCAGATAGAGCGCCGGTTTGGGGATGCCGGCCTGGTTGGAAAGTGTTTCAACCATCTGGTGCAGGTGCGGCGCTTCCTCGCGGCTGACGGCGCGTGCTCTGCTCATCTTTAGCGCCAATTTGTCCGAGAACCACCACGCGCCCATATTCATCACTACGGCCAGACCAAAGGCCATGATCATGCCCGTGCGCCCACCCAGCGCCGAGCCGATCAACACGAAGAGACCCGTTAACGCCGCCAAGAGCAGCGTCGTTTTGAGTGTATTCCCGAATTGCATAAGTCACCTCCAGTTCGGTAAAACGTAACCGACACTTTCCGACTCGCTTGAGGCGTTAAGTGCCGGTCATGGTATGTTCAAGATATACGATATTGATTTGGGTGTGTTTCATCTGAGTTGAACGAGGAGGGAGCATTCTCTAATGCGACCAGAGCAGCGTTAGAGAACGCTGCCTCCTCAACCCAAATGAATCACACCCTATTGATTTATGCCCAGTTGCATTAGTTGC
>JBBRVA010000139.1:0-12848 GCA_038247295.1 Caldilineales bacterium
ACGGCATGTTGCGTAAATGCCAGGTTATCCTGTCATCTTGTCATTTATCATCTTTTCATTTATCATCGCTCGACCGTAGTTGGCATCATCATGTCATCTTCCCCCTATCGACTACCAATGACGATCTTCTGACCGGCCAGCCAGCGGCCCATCGGCTACAGCAGTGGCCAGTGCTTGCGCCACACGCGCCCAGTTGTCTGGCGCTTGCGCCACCAGGCGGGCAGGCAGAAAAGCCGGCGTCATAAAAGTCAAGGCGGCGCCCAGCTCGCCCACGGTCCAGATCGAGCGAGCACGCGCGATGACGACAAAAGTTTCCATCCACTTGTCTAACAGCACCAGCCAAGCAGCCAGTTCGGGCGCCTGGCCGATTTGGAGCAAGGGGGCAGGTGCGGCAGAGCGATTGAAGCGGAAAGCTAACTGTCCATCTGCTCCGAGCCAAATGCGATCGGCAGTGACGGGGCCGGGCGAAAGTCCAAGTGCACCCCAGGCCTGAAAGTTGCGATGTAACGTTGTGATCAGCGGCGGCAGCAACTGCTCTGTACGTTGGGCAAATGGCGCCATGCCAGCCGGCGGTAACGATGTCTGGACAACGGTTTTATCTTGAATAAAGAAATAGGACATAGAATATTCCATTGGATTTACGATTTATCACTTCGGCCCGACAATTTCGTAAATCGTAAATCAAAAATCGTAAATCGGTTTAGATCCAGTGGCGACGGCGAAAAAACCAAGCCATCGCGCCGGCCAGACCAATAAAAATGAACCAGATAAAATAAAAGAACCAGGGCCTTTCCTGCCCCAACAAATTGATATTCATCCCATAAACGCCAGCCAGAAAGCTCAGTGGCATAAAAATTGTTGAGATCATCGTCAACATTTTCATCACTTCGTTCATGCGATTGTTGAGCAACGCCTGATAGGTATCGATCGTGCTGGTGGCCAGATCGCGCATGCTAGCGGCCAAATCAGTCATGCGTGTTAGATGGTCAAACAGATCGGTAAAATAAATGCGCGCATCACTGGGAATGGCAGAGTAGTCGTGGCGCGTCAAACGTTGTAGCAGATCGCGCTGGGGCGCAAGAATCCGATAGAGGCGCAGGGCACTGCTTTTGGCCGTCAACAAATCGTTGAGTAAGCGATCGTTGTTGCGCGATGTTGTATGAAAGATCTGGTCGCCCAGGACTTCCATCCGTTCCTCAAATTGATCCAGCAATGGGGTATAGGTGTCGATCTGCTGGTCGAGCAATTCGTAGAGCAAGAAAGCCGGACCACGCGCCAGCCCTTTTTTCTGATGATACTCTTCATTCCAAAGCTTATCCATCACCTTGGTGGCATTGTCGTGCATCGTGATCAGATAATTAGCGCCCAGGAAGACATCCAGTTCATCAGTATGGATATCCATGCGCTCTTCGCCAGGGAAAACAGTATGAAAAACCAGATAGAGATAGCTGCCATAATCATCCAACTTCGGCACATGCACATCTTTGATCGCATCCTCCACAGCCAAAGGATGAAAATGAAAGATGTTTTCCAACACGAGTTTGCTCTCTTCGAGCGTGGGCGCCACTATGTCAATCCAGAGCCGGGCCTGGCTCTCCTTGGCCGCGGCGATCAACTGTTCTTCAGACAGATTTAAGAGTACGGTGCCACTGCGGTGGCGATAGAGTGTACGTAACATGGGTCAGTCGACAAAATCCGGTGATGGTGATAAAAGTTAAAACTTCTCTGGATAAAAACAGCAGTTTCCCAGTGTAGAAACCGTCATTTTCAAACAACGGTGTGTACAAATCTTATACTTTGCAAGTGTAGCATACTTGCGCCGGCTTTTGATACTTTGTCCGCGGGCAAAATATCAAAAGCTGGCACATTTTGTCATAGGGCATCAGCCGTATTGGCCAATCGCGCCCTTTGCCTGTTTTCCTTTTGCCTATTTAGCATATAGTGGTTAAACTTTGGCAAAAAACGAAGATCGGTTTGGAGAATTAGGAAAAATCTAATGGTTGTCCCCCAATTGAAAGAACCTACGTTGGTTTATCAGGCCAAAGCATTCGGCCAAATGTTAAACCAGCTGAGTAAACAACCGCTGATTGCGCTAGACACGGAAAGCGATAGCCTTTATCGCTATCAGCCGCGCGTTTGCTTAATTCAGATCTCAACGCTTGCCAGCCCAGATGTTGATCCTGAGCAGGCGGATGAGAGCGAGGTTGTAGACTATCTGGTCGATCCATTGCGGCTGGAAGATATTAGCCCGTTGGGTATGCTCCTGGCGGATCCTGCCATCGAAGTGGTGATGCATGCAGCCGAAAATGATATTCTAGAGCTAAGTCGTGACTTTGGCTTTCTATTTCAATATGTGTTCGATACCCAACTGGCGGCCCGCATCCTCGGTTGGCAGCGCGTCGGTCTGGCGGCCATCTTGGAAGAAAAATTTGGCGTGATCAGTGATAAACGGATGCAGCGCACCGACTGGGGCAAACGACCGTTAACACCGCAACAAATTACTTACGCGCAGATGGATACGCACTTTCTGCCTACCTTACGCACGCTGCTGATTCAGCAACTGCAAGCCACAGGCCGCTGGGAAGAAGCACAGGAAGCATTCGCCATGCTAAGCAGAATCAGCCAGCACGCGCGCACAGGCAATGGTCGTTCGGTGTGGAGCATGAAGATCGCGCGCGAGGTGCCACGCGTGGCCACCGGTGTGCTCGAAGCGCTTTGGCAGTGGCGGGAACAGATGGCGCAGCGTCAAAACTGGCCGCCCTTTAAAATTATGAACGACCAAGCCCTGGCCGCCTTGGCCACCCATCAACCCAAAGAGTTGAATGACATTCAGCGCATCAGTGGCTTGAACGCCCAACAGATGGCTCGGTATGGCATTGCGCTACGCGATGCGATCAACGCTGGTTTGCAACGTCCTTTGCCGGCCTTGCCAGAAGCCCGGCCACGTCCGGAACAGCTTTTGGATAACGCGGCCTTTGCCCGTTACGAAGCCTTACGCCGCTGGCGCAGCAAGGTAGCTGATGAGCGCGGGGTGACGCTTGACATCATCTTTAACAATAACACATTGCTCGATCTGGCCCAGCGGGCGCCGCGCACCGAAGCCGAACTATTGCAACTGCCAGAGATTGGCCCCTGGAAGGCGCGCACCTATGGCCCAGAGCTGCTGGCTATTTTGCAGAAGAAGAAATCTACTGTATAACGATTTTTCAAATCGTTATATCCGATTTGAAAAATCGTTATACATCACCCAATGTGCGACGGTGGAATGCCAAAGACACGCTTGAAGACACATGAAAAGTAAAATGGGTCCGCATAGACTGCTTCTTTTACCGAATATCCTTTTCGTGAATCAGCCAATAGGCCAACATTACCTGTTCACGGTTGATCATCCTGCGCAGTAAACCCATTAAATCCAATACCCGTTAAATCTCAATCAAAAGTGGAGAAAATTATGTTATCGCAAGCACAAATTGCGCAATTCAAAGCGAATGGTTTTTTGAATGGTGGCATTGTTTTGACAGATGATGAAGTAGAAATTCTGCGTGCGGAAGTGATGCGCGTGATCGAAGAACGCGATCGCACCGATATTCCCCAACCGGTGCTGGTGCGCACGCTTTCGCGCGACGAAGCGGCCCCGGTCTGGCAGATCGTGAACATTTGGCAGGCAAGCGAACCCTATCACACGTTAATGTCGCATCCTAAAATTACTGCTGGTATTGCCCAATTGACCCAGGCCGACGAATTGCGGATTTGGCATGATCAGATTCAGTACAAGCCACCACAGATTGGCGGCGTCAACATGTGGCATCAAGATGCACCCTACTGGCCGATCATTGCGCCAATGACAGAAGTAACAGCCTGGGTGGCACTCGACGACGCCGACGAAACGAATGGTTGTATGAGCATGGTGCCGGGTTCACACGCCTGGGGCGACAATATCAACTTTCTGCATACGTTGAAGAACTACGAAGATATGCCCAATGAATTTGACGGCCATACGATTCAGGTAGTGCGTTGTCCAGTAAAAAAGGGCGAAGTCCATTTCCACCATGCGCTCACCTGGCACGGATCACATGCCAACACCAGCGGCCGGCCGCGGCGGGCCATCGCCTTACATTATATGACGGGCGAAACCCACTATGTCGCCAGCGGCAACCACCCGATGAAGCCCTTTGTCGAAGTGCAAGACGGCGAGATTTTAAAGGGCAAGGCCTTTCCCCAGGTTTACCCGACGGTAGAGTAGATAGGTAAACAGGTAGACAGGTCAAATGTCCCTGTTTCCCTGTTTACTTGTCTACCTATTTCCCTGTTTACTGTAATTACGCAACATTAACCAGTTTTAAAACTACCCAAAGCGCGGTTGACAGGAATAGTAGCCCATGCTACACTGCCAGCCATTGCTTTGCCCAAAGTTTTACCCAACGCCTTCTAAACCACCATAGCTTACATTCCCCAAAATGCTGAATTGGCTTTTTGATGGCGATGCTTGGTAGATGAATCTGCAAGTAAAGGTAAATAGTTCGATTGCTCCCATTCGCATTCCAGACGACCCAGGTCAACCAGATCCGGCTGTGCCCATTAACAGCTCCCCATTTGGCCTGGTCAATTTTACCCAATTAGTACCGCTTGTTGAACCCAAATTGTTGAACACACGCTTGTTGAACACAAAGGAGAAGAAGTAATGCAAAAGGTAAGGATTTTAAGCCTGTTTGTGGTGCTGGCGCTGGTGCTGTCCGCCTGTGGCGGCGGTGCCCCGGCCGCGCCCGCGGCGGATGCCCCCGCGGCTGAAGAAGCAGCCACAGAAGCACCGGCGGCCGAAGCACCCGCGGCGGACGCACCCGCGGCTGACGCTGGCGCGCTAGAAGCACCCGCCTTAGCGGAGATGGTCGCTGCCGGTACATTGCCCGCGTTGGAAGAACGTCTGCCCAAAGACCCCAAGGTCGTTGGCCCCGGCGTGCTGCTCAGCGAAGAGAACCTGCCCAACTGGGAGCCTGGCCAGTATGGTGGCACGCTGCGCTCGGCACACAGCGTGGCCGACTGGTCGCCGGATGTTTTCGTCATGCTCAACGAGCCGCTGTTGCAAGCACCTGATCTGAGCGTACAGAATATCCAAGGCAACGTGATTAAGAGTTTTGAAGTGAGCGATGACAATACTGTTTTCACCTTCCATCTGCGCGAAGGCATGAAGTGGTCGGATGGTGAACCTGTCACCACCGAAGATGTGCGCTTTACCTGGGAGAACATTTACGGTAATGAAAAGCTCTCACCCAGTGGCATTCCGGATCGCTTCCGCACTGGTTACTCGCCGGATGGCGACCCGGGTCAGTTGGAAATCGCCGATGATTACACCTTTACGCTGACCTTTAGCGAGCCCTATGGTGGCTTCCTGCGTAACATCACCATCGAAGGCTGGAATGGCTACACGGTCTTGATTAACCCTGCCCACTTTCTCAAGCAGTGGCATCTAGACTTTACCGCGATTGAGGAACTGACGCCCCAACTAGAAGAGAACAACCTGAAGGATGAGTGGTGGACGCTGTTTACCCAAAAGCGCTGTGAAAACTGGCATGTCACCGCCGAGCGCTGCATTGGCTTCCCGACGCTGAACCCCTGGGTTTCGGTTGTTTCCGAGTCGCAGAACGTCAAGGCTTTTGAGCGCAACCCGTATTACTTCAAAGTCGATACCGAAGGCAAGCAATTGCCCTACATCGACAAGGTGATTTCGCAGCAAGTAGAAGATGTCGAGATGGTCAACCAGCAAGTGCTGGTGGGTAATATCGACTTCCTGCGCGAGAGTACTGGTTTGGTGAAAGTGCCGCTCTACAAAGAAAACGAAGAAAAGGGTGGCTTCAATACCGTGTTGCTCGACATGCACGTCAATTCGAGCGTGCTCTTCTTCAATCAAACGTTCAGTGATGAAAACTGGCGCAAAGTAGCGCAGGATGTGCGCTTCCGGCAGGCGGTGAGCTTGGCGATCAACCGCCAGGAAATGATTGACAGCATTTATTACAGCTTTGCCGGGCTGCCCATGAACACCGTGGGCGAAGCCAACGCCGCCTATGATGTAGCCCAAGCCAATGCGCTGCTGGATGAAGTAGGGCTGACCGAGAAAGACGCCGATGGCTTCCGCCTGGGTCTCGACGGCCAACCGTTCACGATTTTGTTAGAGCATGGTGCCCACGCTCCCGATTTGGAGCCGGTTGCCGAATTGTTGGTCGAACAACTGAAGGAAGTGGGCCTCAACCTGCAAGTCAAGCGCCTTGACTCAACCCTGTGGGGGGAACGCCAAAATGCCAATGAATTGCAGGCGACCGTTTTCTGGGCCAACGATCAAGGTTGGGACAATGACCGCCTGGGCACCAACCTGAACCTGGTTGGTCGCCAATGGGAACTCTGGCGCACGAGCAATGGGGAAGAGGGGGAAGAGCCGCCCGCGTGGGTCAAGGAATATATCGACAGGAACAGTGAACGCTGGGGCGCCGTCTCTGGCTCGGATGAGTACAACAAGTTTGTTGAAGCAGGCTATGCCTGGGACCAGGCAAATCTGCCCGCCATCACGATTGTGGAAAACGTAAAGTATCCCATGATCGCGAATAAGAAGTTGCGCAAGGTACCCGAAGCTGGCTTTGCCATCTCCACCAACTTTGCCGGTGAACAGTTGTGGTTTGCCGAGTAGTTTTTGAATGACGCCTGAGCGGTGATGGGTGCAGCGCAATAGAGTCAGCCAAAACGCTGCACACATCACCGATCAAATTTTACGCATCATTTTGTAACTATTCAGGCTCTCGTGGGCTGAGCTTGTCGAAGGCAGGCTTCGACAAGCTCAGGCTACGGCTAAATAGTTACTCATTTTTCATCTGTTGGAAAGGCCGCCTGATGTTAGCCTACATTGTTCGTCGCCTGGTTATGCTCATCCCGATCTTATTTTTAATCTCGGTCGTCTCCTTTTTTGTGATCGAACTGCCACCCGGCGACTGGATTAGCACCTATATCAGCAATCTGCGCACGTCAGGCATTGAGTTGGATTCTGGTGAAGCAGAGCGCCTGACGCAAATGTATGGCTTTGACCAACCCTCTTATGTACGCTACTTCCGGTGGATGAGCGGCATATTCACCCGCGGCGATTTTGGCTGGTCGTTTCAATGGAATCAACCCGTTAACAACATCTTGCGCGAGCGGCTGCCTTTAACGATTGGGGTTTCACTCTTCGCCCTGCTTGTCTCCTGGATCATCGCGATCCCGATCGGCATCTATTCAGCCACCCATCCCTATTCGATTACCGATTATATTGCTACCTTTTTAGGGTTCATCGGTCTGGCAACCCCTGGCTTTTTATTAGCCTATGTGTTGGTCTGGGTGAGCTTTCGCTATTTTGATTTTTCAGCGCTGGGTCTCTATTCGTCCGAATTTCTAAATGCGCCCTGGAGTATGGCTAAATTCTTGGATATGGTAAAGCATCTCATTTTGCCGATCATTTTAATCGGCCTGCCCGGCGCGGGCAGCACAATTCGCGTGATGCGCGCCAATTTGCTCGATGAACTAAAAAAACAATATGTCATCACCGCGCGCGCCAAAGGGCTTTCGGAACTGCGCATCCTTTTTAAATATCCCGTGCGGCTGGCCTTTAACCCCCTCTTCAGCACGATTGGTTGGTTATTGCCGGCTATCTTTTCGGGTGAAGCGCTCGTTTCCATCGTGCTAAGTTTACCCAGTATGGGGCCGATTCTGTTGCGCGCGACGTTGGCGCAGGATATGTACTTAACTGGTAGCATCGTATTTATCCTGAGTACATTAACGGTAATCGGCAGTTTACTCTCAGATATCTATCTGGCTTGGGCGGATCCGCGCATCCGTTATGAAGGGGCAAGTAAATGAGTTTACAAGATCAAGTGGGGGGTGCGCTGGGCAAGCCAGCCATACCAGCCGCGCTGGAAGATACCAGCATTGCGCACGTTGATGAACGCAGTTCAGACGAGCGCTTTTACTATGCCACCCAATGGCAACTGATTCGGTGGCGCTTCCAGCGTCACCGCCTGGCCATGATCTCGCTCATTTTATTGGTGGCGCTTTATCTGACAGCCGCCTTCGCTGAATTCGCCAGCCCTTATACCGCACAAGAGCGCTTTGATGGCTATCAACAAAGTCCACCCACGAAAATTCATTTCTCGGATCAAGGCGGCTTCCAGCGCCCATTTATCTATGGCCGCACGAAGGTGCTGGACAAAAAGACCTTTAAGTATATCTTCACCGAGGATCCCAACCAGAAAGTGCCGATTCGTTTCTTTGTCCAGGGCACAGAATACAAATTATGGGGTCTTGGAAAACCCAAATTACATCTCTTTGGCACGAATGAAACGACGCCGCTGCTCCTATTTGGCGCGGATGAACTGGGGCGCGATATTTTCTCGCGCACCATTTATGGTTCGCGCATTTCGCTTTCGATTGGCTTGGTCGGCGTAGCCCTGAGTTTTCTAATCGGTGTCACATTGGGTGGCATTTCCGGCTATTTCGGCGGCGCAGTGGATGAGGTCATTCAACGGATCATCGACTTTATTATCTCCATCCCCGCCATTCCATTTTGGCTGGCGTTGGCAGCCGCCTTACCACGCGACCTATCCGTCACCAAAACTTATTTTTTCATCACGATCATTCTTTCGCTCATCAGTTGGCCTGGCCTGGCACGCGTGGTGCGGGGTAAGTTATTGGCGCTGCGTGAGGAAGATTATGCACTGGCCGCGCAGGCCGCCGGCGCCAGTGAAGGCCGGATTATCTTTCGCCATCTGCTACCTGGTTTTACCAGTCACCTGATTGTCTCGCTAACCCTGGCCGTGCCCGGCTCCATTTTGGGTGAGACAGCCCTCAGCTATCTAGGGCTGGGCATGCAGCCACCAGCGGTCAGTTGGGGTGTCCTCTTGCGCGATGCGCAGGATCTGGTTGCAATTGCGCAACAGCCGTGGCGTTTGATCCCAGCACTGTTTGTGATTACGGCGGTGTTGCTCTTCAATTTTGTTGGTGATGGTCTACGCGACGCGGCGGACCCCTATTCAAACTAAAAGCTACACCAGCGCCCAGGCTTCGACGTGAGCTCGACTCGACTGAGCTCGCCGAAGTCAGCCGAACGGGGCACCCGGAAAACAACAGATTTGTTGATCGCGGAACTTGTTGGCGTGATTTTTATAGAAATGGCTGATGATGGCAAACTCACAAAATGTGTTGGTCGAAGTACAAGACCTACAAGTCTATTTTTATCTGCATGAAGGTGTCGTTCGGGCCGTTGATGGCGTCAGTTTTCAGGTGCGCCAAGGCCAAACCCTAGGCGTGATCGGCGAAAGTGGCTCCGGCAAATCTGTGTCGGCGCAATCCATGATGGGCATCGTGCCCTCGCCCCCTGCCAAGCAGATCGGTGGCAAAATTCTCATGCATCTTTCGGAAAACGGTGCTGGCTACCGGGTGGTGAACCTGGCTGCGTTGCCACCGAAGGGTGAAGAATTTCGCCGGATTCGGGGTAAAGAGATCGGTATGATCTTCCAGGAGCCGATGACCTCGTTTAGCCCGGTGCATACGATCGGTGACCAGATCAGCGAGGCGATCCTGCTGCACATTCCCAACGTCACTAAAAAGGAAGCCCGCGAGCGCACGATTGAGTTGCTCCGCCGGGTTGGCATTGCACGCCCCGAAGAGCGAATAGACGCCTATCCCCACCAGTTTAGTGGCGGTATGCGCCAGCGGGCGATGATTGCGATGGCGCTCTCTTGCAACCCGAAACTGTTGATTGCCGATGAGCCAACCACAGCGTTGGATGTGACCATCGAAGCGCAAATTTTGGAATTACTCAAGGAATTACAACAAGAATTCAACATGGCGATGCTCTATATCAGCCATGACCTGGCTGTCGTCGGCGGTGTGGCGGACGAGGTGATAGTGATGTATTTGGGGTTGGTGATGGAGCAGGCTAGCACCGATGAACTCTTTGAAAACCCGCTCCACCCCTATACCAAGGCGTTGTGGCAGTCAATCCCCAAAATTGATGGCGAGTTAACGCGTCTTGCCCCGATCAGCGGTAGCCTGCCCAGCCCTTTTGCTGTCCACAGAGGCTGTCCCTTCTTTTCACGTTGCCAGGCGCGCATCCCTGGTGTCTGCGACACAGCAAGACCGCCGCTGGTAGAAGTGACGCCAGGGCACCTGGTGCGTTGCGTGTTGTATGCGGGCAGAACTGCGAATCCATAGAAAAACGCGGATTTGGTTGTTCGTTAATGTTGATCGGTTATTCATTCGCGTTTTCTTGTCGGATGCCCTTTGGGGCGCGCTTATAAGGAGTTTAAAACGTGGCCCCAGAAAAAGAGACTTTGCTTGAAATCCAAGGGCTAAAAAAATATTTCCCGATTCAAAAGGGATTTTTACGCCGAACAGTCGGTTATGTTAAGGCAGTCGATGATGTTAGCTTTTCGGTTAAGTCCGGTGAGACGCTGGGTGTGGTGGGTGAGAGTGGTTGCGGTAAAACCACAATGGGTCGCAGCTTAGTCCGCCTATATGAACCAACCGACGGTAAGATTTTGCTCAACGTTGGCGATCAGACGCTGTCCGTGACAGAGCTTAACCGGCAAGATATGAAAATCTTTCGCCGCAATGCACAAATTATCTTTCAAGATCCTTATGCGTCGCTCAATCCGCGTATGAACTTGTTGGAAACCGTGGGCGAACCGCTGCTGGTGAACAAGATTGCCCACGGGCGGGACTTAGAAGAGCGCGTCAAAGAAGTGATCACACAGGTAGGCTTGCGTGTCGAACATTTGCGCCGCTTTCCGCACAGTTTTAGCGGGGGACAAAGACAACGGATTGGCATCGCACGTGCGCTGGTGGTTAAACCGCGCCTAATTATCGCTGATGAACCAGTGTCGGCGCTCGATGTCTCGATTCAGGCGCAGATCCTCAACCTGATGGAGGATTTACAAGATCAGTATAACTTGACCTACATCTTCGTTTCGCATAACATGAGCGTCATCCGCTATATCAGCGACCGCATCGCTGTCATGTATGCTGGCAAGCTGGTTGAGCTCGGACCTAAGACAGAATTGCTGGCTCAACCCAAGCACCCATACACAGAAATGCTGCTAGCCGCGGTACCACGTACTGTGGAACGGTTGCGTGGCCAACGCACGGTAACACCAGGTGAACCCCCCGATCTCACGCGTTTGCCTTCCGGTTGCGTCTTTCATCCACGCTGCAAATATGCGCAGGACATCTGTAAAGTAGAGGAACCGAAACTGCGCGCGCTGGGTCCTGAGCATCAAGTAAGTTGCCATTTTGCGGAAACGTTGGACTTGCAGGGCATCAACAGCCCGCACGTTGTCCGTGTAAGTTAACAGAAAAGCTCGATCGTGAATCAATCCGTTTATCGCTACATCCTAGCCTATCTATTGTGGTTCATCACAATGGCGTTAGCCGTGTTGGCCATGATCATAGCGCGAGAAACTTATCGTTCGTTGCTCGCTTTTAACTTTTCCCAACGATTTATTGCACGTGCGGTGGACAATTTTGCAGTACTCTTGCTGGCAATTTTGGCCATGGCGGTTGTCATTCTTACCGAACACTACTATCGCACAGGCGTATCACTCAATCGCTTGGGCGAACGCTTCTGCCTGGTAACCGCGCTTGAACTGGGCTTGTTGGCGCTGATGCATGGCGTACAGTTTGGCCTGGTGCTGGCCTACGCACAATTTGATCCGCTCACCCTGGCGATTGTGCTAGGTGAGCTTGTTGGCACGCTCGGTTTTTGGTGGCTGTATCGCAGGCTAAAGTTGAATCATCAAGCCCCAAAGATTTTATAAACAATTCAGGAGCAATATCATGTTAAAAGTAGCCGTGATCGGCTTGGGCAACATTGGCAACACACATGCCCCCGTTTATCAGGCCGACCCCCTGGCCGATTTGGTGGCCGTTTGTGATATTAACAAGGAACGGGCCGACAAAGCCGCGCAACGCTACGGCGTGCGCGCCTATTACAGCGTGGAAGATCTGCTCAAACACGAGCAACTGGATGCGGTCAGTGTTTGTAGCGCTGGGGTAGAGAATGGCGGCGATCATTATGAGCCGACCATGCAATGTTTGGAGGCTGGCCTGAATGTGCTGGGCGAAAAGCCGATCTCGAATGATATTGTTAAGGCGCGCGCGATGGTCAAAAAGGCGGAGGAAAAGGGTGTCTACTATGGCATCAATCTCAACCATCGCTTTGTGCCGCCCGCCGCCAAGGCCAAACAATGGGTTGATGAAGGCAAGCTTGGTCATCTGCTGCTGATCAACATGACGATGTGGATTGGCAATCCCAACGAGACATCGCCTTGGTTTCACATGCGCGCCCTGCACCCCCACTCGCTCGACATCATGCGCTTTTTCTGCGGCGATGTAAAACGAGTCCACGCCTTTTTCAACCACGCACCCGGCCGCATCTGCTGGTCGAACGCACAAGTGAACTTGGAATTCGAAAATGGCGTCGTCGGCCATCTGACCGGCAGCTACGACGCCAACCCCAGCCACAACCTGGAACGCTGCGAAGTGATGGGCACCGAAGGTCGCTTTGTCTTGGACAACCTCTACGAAGAGCTCACCTTTTACCCGCGTCGCAGCAACGAATTAACCGTGATCCGCAACAGCATCATGGGCGGACTCAGCGGTTTTAGCGCCACCTTTACCAATCGGATCCATCGCTGGCTGGAACAGATTCATGCCGAAGTACCGGCGGAAGAACTGGAAGCGTCTGGACGCGAGGGGTTGGCCGTGCAAGAGGTGATCGAAGCCGCCATCCGTTCGCACGAATCTGGTGTGGCGGAAGACGTGCCGACGGTATAGGG
>JBBRVA010000140.1:0-12838 GCA_038247295.1 Caldilineales bacterium
AATATCGTCATCCAGCTGACCAAACCGATCTTAGTCACGATTCCCTTCATTAATGTGTGAGGGACGAGGAACGACTATATAAGGACCTTGTTAAAGATTACCGACACAAAATAGTGTACAATTTCGGTGGGCATTGTCACCTTTGGCAGCACCCTGCGCGGGTTAGAAAGTTGGGGGCCCATGTTTGCCGGCTTTGTGATTGCGTCGGTCCCGATGATCATCCTCTTTGTCTTTACCATGCGCTACTTTATCGCTGGGCTAACCTCCGGCGCGATCAAGGCTTAGTTATCTTCATTACCGTGCTACATTCGTTACGCAAACTCCTTGATCTGTGGTTTGGGCTGTGGAAATTAGCCTACCAACGCCTCCGCTATGAACCAGGTTTGACACTGGCCCTGCTGGCCGGGTGGCTGGCGGCCGTCGCCTTGATTGCGGCCATTCCGATGTACAGCGACGCCATCAACCAGGCGTTGCTGCGTAAAGAACTACAAAGCGCAGACAACAGCCGCCGCCCCGCCTTCGCCTTCTTTTTCAACTACACCAGTAACACCAATCCAACACCATGGGAAGCCTACCTGGCCTTAGATCAGTACATGGCTACCACGTTGGCGACCGATCTGCGCTTGCCGGCGCAGACAAGCATGCACTATGCGCGCAGCGATCTTTTTCAACTTTTTCCCGTGGTCGACAGCACGTATGCACGCGGCAGCGAACCCTTAAGCCGGGTCAACCTCGGCTTTATCAGCGGGCTAGAGCAGCAGATTACGCTATTGGAAGGCGCCATGCCAGCCAACACCTGGTCACCAGGGCAACCGCTGGATGTATTACTGGCGCCGGCGCTGGCCGATAAATTGGGCTTGCAAACGGGTGAAACCTATCTCCTTTTCAACAGTGCAGGGGTTAAAGGCGCAGCCAACGATTTTGCGCAACCGGTGCGCGTGGCCGGCATCTGGCAGGCAGTGGATGAACAGGCGGATTTCTGGTACATGCAGCCATCTGCCTTTGAAACGACACTCTTGGTTTCGCAAGCGATGTACACGCGCCAACTGCGCGATGAAATTCCTCGCCCCTTGTACGAGCTAGGTTGGTATCGTGTTTTCGACGGCGAACAGGTGCGCGCTGAAAATGTGACCACGTTCTTACGCCAAATTGCAACTGTGCAAAATCGCATCAGTTCCCTGCTATCCGGTGCCCGCCTCAGTCTCTCCCCCGTCTCGGCCCTCCAGCGCTACCAGTTGGCGGTTTCCACCCAGTCCTTACTGATTTTGCTGCTTGGTCTGCCTGTGATCGGGCTAATTTTGCTCTTCATCGCGCTAATCGCTGGCAGTATGGTAGAACGCCAGCAACTGGAAATCTCGATCCTCAAGAGCCGGGGCAGCAGCAGCGGCCAAATTGCCACGCTCTATTTTTTACAGGCGCTCATCCTAGCGCTCTTGGCCTTGGTGTTGGGGCTGCCCCTGGGCTGGTTAGCGGCCCAGGCAATGGTTACAACGCGCCAGTTTTTGACTTTTGACCGCACAACGGCCTTGTCCGTCGCCATTACCCGCGAAAGCATGCAATATGCCGCTTTGGCGTTGCTCATGGCGCTGATCGTGACAGTTGCGCCGGCAATCCGCGCCGCACGCATTACGATTGTGGCGGCCAAACAGTTGTCTGGCCGGCCCACACCGCGCATTGCCTTGTTACGGCGTAGCCTGGATCTGCTCTTGCTCGCTGCCGCCTGGTATGGTTACTATTTGCTCTCCGGCCAGGGCAGCATTGCACAGATGGCGTGGGGCAGGACGGTCAACCCGTGGGAAAATCCACTCTTATTTGTCGCGCCTGCGCTCTTTTTGCTGGCGGGCGCACGCCTCTATGTCAGCTTGTTACCACCCGTGTTGCATCTATTAGAGAAGATTACAACCTGGTTTCCAGGCATCACACTGCTGCTGGCACTGCGCAATTTGGCCCGTAACAGCCAGCAATACAGCGCGTTGCTCACGTTACTGCTCCTCACCGCCGGCCTGGGTACGTACATTACTTCGTTTGCGCGCACCCTGGATGACAACCTGGTTGCCCGAACTCACTATCGGATCGGCGCCCAGGTTGCGCTGGTGGAAGGTGCCGGTGTAATTGATGAGACAGGAGCCACCCAGCAAGCCGATGGGGGCGCGCTCACCCAAAGCACCAACACGACCACCCAAGCAACCGATGGCGCGCAAGGGTTGCCAGCCTGGGCAATTCTGCCGGCATCCGAACATTTGCGCGCCGAAGGGGTGCGCGCCTTTGCGCGGGTGGGACGTTATCCTGCCAATGTCAAGGTTGCCGATCAAGTGATCGATGCGCAGTTATACGGCATTGATCGCGAAGATTTTCCGCGCGTTGCCTATTTCCGCCGCGACTTTGCCCCACTAGCCCTGGGCGCACTGATGAACGAACTGGCGATGGAGCCGGCCGGCATTCTGGTTAGCCAAGCATTTCTCGACAAAACCACCCTCCAGGTTGGTAACACGATTGAGATGCGCGGACTGATTGCCGGCGCCAGCCAACCACTGCTCTTTAAAATTGTGGGCGTCCTCGATCTTTTTCCCACTGCTTATCCGGGCGATACCGAGTTCTTCGTGGCGAATTTGGAATACATCTTCAATGAGTTAGGCGGACCGATCCCGTACGAGGTATGGCTAACCATCGACGATAGCGTACAGACGGCCGCACTGACCACCAATCTCGAAGCGCTCGGCTTCAAGATCCTAAAAATTGATGATGTGCAGGCGATCATCGCCGATGAACAGACACGGCCGGCCCGCATTGGTCTCTTTGGCTTTCTTTCGTTGGGCTTTATCGTCACCACCTGCTTGAGCATCTTTGCCCTGGCGACCTATGCCTCGCTCATGTATCAGCGCCGCTATGTCCAGCTCGGCATTATGCGCGCGATTGGTCTGTCGGCACGGCAGGTAGCCATTACACTGGCCGGCGAACAACTGCTGATGACCAGCCTCGGCATCTTGGGTGGCGCCGTATTGGGCCTACTTTGTAGCCAAATCTTTATCCCCTTTATGCAGATTGGCTATGCGCAGATTGATCTGATCCCACCGTTTGTCGTCATCATCGCCTGGCGCGAGGTAATTTATGCGGTCGCGCTGATGGCCGGCACCTCGCTGCTGATCACCGCCAGTGTGGCCTGGTTGCTCGCGCGCCTGCGCATGTTCCAGGCGATCAAGCTCGGTGAGACGGCAGGGTGAGCAACAATTATTTTACTCATATTACACAGCATATGGCTACGAAAGCAGTCCAACGAGTTCGGAACTACCATAAATATACAATTGACAAAGCGACCCTTTTCGATTAGTTTTCCAGGATGAATCCATCCTATTTTGTGCCAATGTTTGGAGGAACTGAGGAATTATGAACACCCAACTGACCCAGGAACAGATCGACTTTTACCGCGCAAATGGCTTCGTGATCCTACACGACTTTCTCACGCCGGACGAGCTAGAAACCTGGCGTGATGGCGTGGACAGCGCGGTCAAGGGCCGTGGTAAGCAGCGCATTCTCAATCAGGATACCGTTATCGACGAAGAGAGCTATTACAACAAAGTCTTTGTGCAGCGCGTAAATTTGTGGCAGGACAATGAGCAGATCCGCAAGCTGATCGTGGACAATCGCCTGGGCAAGATGGCGGCGACCCTAGCCGGCGTGGATGGTGTCCGGCTTTGGCATGATCAGTGTCTGATCAAACAGCCGTGGGCCAACCCCACCGGCTGGCACTTGGATAATCCCTTTTGGTCCTGGCATTCGCGCGATGCGGTTAGCTTGTGGGTCGCGCTGGACGACGTCACATTGCAAAACGGCTGTCTCTACTTTTTGCCGGGCACGCACAAAACTGCGCGCTATGATAATTCCGGCATCGGCCCCAACATTGGCGACATCTTCAAAGTCTACCCAGAATGGGCCGCTCTGGACGCTGTCCCCGCCATTATGAAGGCCGGTTCCTGTTCCTTCCACAATGGCTTGATTGCCCACGGCGCTGGTCCCAACATGACGCCCGGCTGGCGACGGGCGATGACCTGCGGTTTCATGCCGGATGGCAGCACCTTCAACGGCCAGCAGAATATTCTTAGCAAAGCACAATTAGCAAAACTCAAAGTTGGCGACGTGCTCGAAGATGATGAGCAAAATCCACTGCTCTACCATGTTGCCAAGCCCTATATTTCGAATGCATAACGTTTGACCACCAAGGAGCAAAATCATGTCTGATCTACAGCCGTTTACCGATTCCAGCGATCTGCTGGGCCAACCCGCTGCGCTGCGTGTGCGTATGCAGCAGGATGGCTATCTCTTTATGCCAGGTCTGCTACCCACCGGCCCTGTCCAAGAAGTTTACACAGCGATCATGGCCATCTGTCAGGAGTGCGGCTGGGCGGATAGCGAAGGCCATGCCCAGGGACCCGCCCGGATTGAGGGTGCGCCGGATTTTTGGGAAGTCTACGACCGGGTGCAACGGTTGGAAGTCTTCCACGCCTTTGCCCATCGTCCCGAACTGCTCCAGATGATTGAGGTTTTGGTGCAAGATCAGCCTTTCCTCCATCCGCGCAACATTTCCCGCATCACCTTTCCACAGACCGAACAGTTTACCACGCCGCCGCACCAGGATTATGTGCATATTCAAGGCACGCCAGACGTGTACACCACCTGGATCCCACTGAGCGATTGTCCGCTGGCCCTGGGTGGCGTGGCCGTGTTGGCCGGTTCGCACACCCACAGTATCTTACCTGTCCACAAGGCCAACGGCGCTGGTGGCTTGGGCGTGGACACGGATGAGTTGGATTTAGTCTGGCATACGAGCGACTATCACGCCGGTGACGTTCTTCTGTTTCACAGCCATACCGTCCACAAAGGTTTGCCCAACTGCACCACCGATCAGCTGCGCATTTCGGTCGATTACCGCTATCAGGGTCTTAAGGGGGCAATTGTCGAAGATGGGCTGATTCCCCATTACAATCGTCTGACTTGGGAAGAAATCTACCAGGATTGGGATAGCACGAATTTCCAATATTACTGGCGCGATCTGCCCCTGCAAACCGTGGCCCGCGATCGCTCGTATCATCAGAATGCAAAGCCGCAGATGATGTAAATGACATTGAGTCGTGCCTGCGCTTTTCCGTCCTACCATCTCTGCTTATCACCGTTCGCACGTGGTAAGCCACGCGTGATATAATGGGTTGAATAAACCACTGAACACTGCTTATAAGGAGCAAGTTATGCCACTATACGAATATTATTGTGCTGAATGCCGCAACACATTCGACACGCTACGTCCCGCCGCCAAAGCCGACGATACAATCCTATGCAAACATTGTGAAAGCCGGCAGACGTCGCGCACGCTGTCTGTCTTTGCTGCCCACAGCAAAGGTTCGCAGAGCAGCGCCCCTGCCCCAGCCTATGCCGGCAACATGGGTGGCGGCTGCTGCGGTGGCGCATGTGGTTGTAGCCATTAGTTTATAATGCTTAAAAATGCGGCGGACAGACGAAACCCTACGTGGGTTTCGTCTGTGCCGCCGCATTTTTAAGCACGGTCAGGTTTCCAAACTCCCCTTATGCCAGTGCAGCCGCTAATGCCTCGACCAGATGCACCGGGTGCCGTTCGGTAAAATGCCCGATCTGGTGGCGGCAACTGGTGCCGCTGGCGACGATGACGGTTTCCGCCGCCGCGGCGCGCACCGCTGGCAAAAGTCGATCTTCGCCAATCGTGTGGCTCACTTCGTAATGATCGAACTCATAGCCAAAATCGCCCGCCATACCACAACAGCCGCTGGCAATCACTTCCACTTGATAGCCGGCGGCTTTTAGTGCGGCGATGCTGGTTTCGTTGCCTACCAACGCTTTGTGATGACAGTGGCCGTGCAGCAATGCTTTGCCCGGCTGCGTCCGCCAGGGTGGGGTAAAACGCTTGGCCGCGATTTCCCGCCCGACAAATTCCTCGAATGTGAAGGCATTTTGTGCCAACAGGCGGACGCGCTTCTGATCGCTGGCCAGATTCAAGTATTCGTCGCGCAAGGTTAAGATGCAGCTTGGCTCGATGCCAACAATCGGGATGCCCTGCGTCGCAAAGGGTGCCAGCAACGCTACGTTGTGGTCCACCCACGGTTTGGCTTTGTCGGCTTGACCACCGGTGATCAAAGGACGACCGCAACATTTGCGACCGGCGGCCAGGTGGACGGTATAGCCAGCCGCTTCTAAAACACGCACGGCGGCTTTGCCAATTTCCACTTCATTAAAATTGGTCCAGGTGTCGTGAAAAAGCACGACCGATTTTTGATTTTCGCTTTTGGCGGGAGCCCCTTCGGCTGAGCTCACGTCGAAGCCTGGGGCGCGACTAGCGTGCTGACGAAACCAGCTTTCGAATGGTTCAGCGGCATAGGCTGGCAGATCGCGCGCCGGGTGGACGCCGACCTGGGTAAAGATGGCCTTAGCCCACGGTGTTTTCAAGCCCCAGTTGACCAACGGCACCAGTTGCGGGGTGAATTGATAGAGCAGTTTGTTGAGCGTAGGCAGCAGTCCCATCAACCGGTTAAACAGGGGCAGACCGTTGTGGCGATAGTAATGGACCAGATATTCGGCCTTGATCTTGGCCATATCAACCGCCGAGGGACATTCACTCTTGCACGCTTTGCAACCCAGGCAGAGATCCATCACGCTCGCCATCTCGGGGGCGAAAAGTTCTTCGGGCGGGATGCGGCCGGCCAAGGCATTACGTAAACCGTTGGCCCGCGCGCGCGTGGTGTCCTTTTCATCCTTGGTTGCCATATAGCTGGGACACATCGTGCCGGCGCCTAGTTTACGACAAACACCCGCGCCATTGCACATCTCGATCGCCGGCGCATAGCCGCCATCTGCACCCCAATCGAAGACGGTTTGCAAGGGGATGGTATGATACTCCGCCCCCATGCGCAGATTCGTCGTCATCGGCGGTGCGTTGACTATTTTGCCCGGATTCATCAGGTTTTCAGGGTCAAAACTCTGTTTCACAGCTTGCAACGCCGCATAAAGCGTGGGGCCGAAGACTTTTGGATTGAGCGCGCTGCGCGCAAAGCCATCGCCATGTTCACCGCTGAGCACACCGCCATATTGTACACAAAGATCGGCGGCAAAATCACCCAGGGTTTGCAGCAGGTTGATATCCTTGGCGCTCTTCATATTGAGCAACGGGCGCACATGCAGACAGCCCGCCGAGGCGTGGGCGTAAACCGCCACTTCGGGAATCTGATGTTTGTCTTGACAAAAAGCGAGCATTTTACCCAGATAGTCGGCCAGTTGTTCGGGCGGTACGCTGACATCTTCAATGCCGGGCACCGGTTTGAAATCACCGCGCCGGCTCATCAGCAGATTCAGCCCCGCCTTGCGCACCGTCCAGACGTCGTTGACGCGCGCGGGATCCAGAACGCGTACAATCGGCCCTTTCCAGCCTCGGCTGCGCAGGTGATGCTCTAGTCCTTCGATTTTGCCAATCAATTCTTTTTCATTCTCACCATAGAACTCAGTCAACAAGACCGCAGCCGGATCGCCTTCGACAAAGTGGATCTTTTTCGCCCATTCGGGCTGGGCGCGAGCCAGCGCCAGCATCTGGCGGTCGAGCAATTCCGAGGCGCTAGGGTTGGTTTCCAAAATATCGGGGATGGCGGCACAGGCTTCAACAACATTGTCAAAATGCACCACGGCCAGGGCGGTGCGCGTCGGTTTGGCCACCAGTTTGAGGGTCGCTTCAGTCATTACGGCCAAGGTTCCTTCACTACCGGTGAGCAATTGGGCCAAATTAAAGTGGTCGATGCAAACCGGATCGCTCACGGCGGGCCGGAAGCGACTGTCGAAACTGAGGCGGGCACGCTGATCGGGCGGCAGTAAGGCCGCAGCCAGGCGGTCCAGATTGTAGCCAGATGCACGTCGCCAATGTTTGGGCCAACGGGCGATGATCTCATCCATCACGCCGTGCAAAATTTGCGGCACTTCGCGATAGATCCGCCCTTCGAGCGTATCGGCGCGCCCTTTGGCGGCCAAGGCAGATGGTTTGACCGGTCCAAAGGTGGCGCGTGAGCCATCCGCTAACACCACTGCTGTGGTCAGGACGTGGTCGGCCATCATCCCGTAGAGAATGCTGTGACTGCCGGTCGCGTTGTTGCCCACGGTGCCGCCAATCGTGGCGCGGTCGGCGCTGGCCGGGTCGGGGCCGAGCATCAGCTTGTGGGCGGCCAAGGCGCGATTCAAAGCAGTGACATTGACACCGGGCTGCGTGGTCACTGTTTGCGCTTCGGGATCAACGGCGACGATTTTGTCCATGTACTTACTAAAGTCGATCACGATCGCGGCGCCCACGGCCTGGCCGGCCAACGAGCTACCGCTGCCGCGGGGCAAAACTGGAATCCGGTGGCGGGCGGCAATTTCAACCGCAGCCTGCACATCATCGCTATGCTTTGGGATGACAACCCCCACCGGCATCACCTGATACAGGCTGGCGTCGGTGCTGTAGAGCATCCGTGTGTAGCTGTCGAAGCGCACCTCGCCCTGTAGCCGGCGACGCAGTTCGGCGATCAACGCTTGGTTTTCTTCAGCAATCGGGCGCATTTCGGGTGCAGTCAGGTGGCTACGGGTAGATGTAGATAAGGCGATAGACATCAGTAATGCCTTTCAATGCTAGAAAATAAAGAATTATGCTGCCCTCACTTTACGCAATCAGGACAGAATGTCAAATCAGGATTACGAAGCCATCTCGCGGGCAGTGGTCAAGCAGACGCAGGCATTGCCAAGCATCGAATATTATTGCATTCTTTTAGCTTCCAGCTATACTATGCACACAAATCCAAAGAGAGGAGCGAAATTAATGAGCGATAAAGATGTTTCTGAGGTAAGCCAAGTTGTAGCCATCGAAGCCGAGCGCGTAGACAGCCTGGCGCAGACCATCTGGTCGCGCACACGGCCGGATAAAATTGGCTTCTTCCTTGTCAGCATCTTTCTCTTTATTCTGGCGATCACCTTGATGAAAGAAGGGGCCAAGGCGCTCACGCCCTTGGTGCGTGACAGTTTTCAAGTCAACACGCCCGCCAATGGGCTAGGATTTGGCTGGCTCTTTGCCTATGTGATCATGAGTGGCTCACCGGTCGCGGCATCGGCGCTCACCTTTTTCGATGCCGGCACACTGGATCAGTTGACAACTTTCACAATGATCACTGGCAGCCGCTTGGGTGCGAGCTTTATTGTGCTCTTTATTGGTTTTATCTATGTGCTGCGCGGGCACGATCGGGCAGCAGGTTTGAGTATGGGCTTACTTTCGCTCACCGTTACCTTTACGACCTATGTATTTGCACTGATAGTGGGCGTCGCCATTCTCTACTCAGGTGTGCTGGATAGCTGGCAGCTGGCGTCGGGGGCACAGTTGAACTCGGTGATCGAGTTGGTGATTGATCCGGTGGCGCAGATTTTTATGACCAACTTGCCGCGTTGGGCGCTTTTCCCTGTGGGCATGGGTATCATCATGACCAGCTTTAGCCTGTTTGATCGGGTGCTGCCGCAAATGGCTTTAAAAGAAAGCCAGGTAGGGCAGGTGTCGCGCATGGTCTACAAACCAATGGTCATGTTTGCCCTCGGCGCCGCGATTACGATGGTCTCAATGTCGGTTAGCGTTTCGCTCAGCATCCTGGTGCCGTTGAGCAATCGTGGCATTATCCGGCGCGAAAACGTGATCCCGTATATCATGGGCGCCAACATTACCACTTTTGTCGATACACTACTGGCTGCCGTCTTGTTAAACAATCCACCCGCGTTTACGATTGTGCTCGTAGAAATGTTGAGCATCACCATCGTGTCGGTGATTATTCTAAGCACAATCTATCATCGCTACGAGCGGGCTATGTTGGCCTTTGTAGGGTGGGTTACCCTGCGCAATCGCAACTTGGCAATCTTCATGATCACGATCTTTGTCATACCCTTAATTTTAATGCTCATGTAAATGATTGACGATTTTTGATTTACGAGATAACCTCGCTGACGAATAGGTTTCGTAAATCAAAAATCAAAAATCGTCAATCGCGAAAGGAACCTCTATGCGTCTGCTGATTGCTGTCGCTGGTTTGCCCCATTCCGAGGCCGCGTTAAAACTGGGCGCCTATTTTCTACAAAGTCGCCAATTTACCGATGTCTCAACCGTGTTGACCGTTATCCGGCGTGAGGCCGACCGCCAGCCAACATTGGCAAACCTGGAACGGGCGCGCGATCTGCTAGGCGTGAAACCCGATCAGGCCCAGATTAAAATCCGCATTGGCCGGCCAGCCGAGGAGATTGTAAACGAAGCGACCGCCGGCAAGTACGATTTGTTGATCATTGGCAAAGCGGCCGCGCCGGGCTTGCTTGCCCGTTTTATGGGCTCGACTACCGTGCAAGTGGCCGAGCATGCGCCCGGCTTAGTGGCGATTGCCAGCGGAAAAATTAGCCCCGTGCGCCGCATCCTGGTTTGTGACAGTGGCGTGCATAGCCCTTCACTGCTCAATCGCTTTATCAAGCAACTGGGCGAATTGCTGGCCGATGGCGTCGAGATCACCGTTTTGCATGTGATGTCGCAGATTGCAGCCGGTCCCCAGGTGCGCGGTGAACAGTTACTAGCCAATGCCGAGGAACTGATTCGGGTGCATGCCCCCGAAGGCAATCTGCTCACCCAGGATATGCACGTGCTGCACCAGGCCCACGTGCGCGCCACGCCCAAGGTGCGCCATGGGTTTGTGGTGGATGAAATCTTGGAGGAAGCGCGCACTGGCAATTACGACTTGGTCGTGATCGGCGCCCATCAGCAAGAGCACTGGGCCGGCTTTTTGTTGGACGACCTGGCCGAACAGATCATCACCAAGATCGACCGGCCAGTCTTACTGGTACGCTAATGTACAACGATTTTTCAAATCGTTGTACTAGAAGGAGTATACTCAATGCCCGAACCAACCAACCCACCTGATTGTCGCTTTGAAGAGTTGAGCCATACCGCCGAAGTTGGCTTGCGCGTCTGGGCGCATACCCCGGCGGCGCTCTTTGCTTGTGCCGGGCAGAGTATGTTCAACTTGATCGGCGCCGAGATTGCGCCCGCCAGTAACGTTACCCAGCGGGAAGTTAAGATCGCAGCGCCGGACAGTGAAAGCCTGCTGGTCGATTGGCTTAGTGAACTGGTTTATTTGTATGAGACGACCGGCGAAGTTTATCTCGAATGTCAGGTGGACGAATGGACGTCGACTAGCTTGACGGCAACTGTCCACGGTTGCCTGCCCAACCAAGCGCCAGCCTTGCATGTCAAAGCCGTCACCTACTACGATCTGCAAGTGCGCCAGATTGGCGACGAGTGGATGGCCCAAGTCTACTTTGATATTTGAGCGAAAGTTATGCTTCCCAGCGCGCAGTAGCTGTTATAGGACTTACGTTGGCTTCGACAAGCTCAGCCAGCGTAAGCTCAGCCAGCGTAAGCTCAGCCAGCGTAAGCTCAGCCAGCGTAAGCTCAGCCAGCGTAAGCTCAGCCAGCGTAAGCTCAGCCAGCGGAAACCGGAAAAGGAGCGTCATCATGATCAAACTTAGCGATTTACAACAACTCAATCCTTATGTCTGGGAAATCCCCAAAACCTATCGCGAAGATATGCGCGTCCCGGCTCGCATCTATGCCAGCCGAGCGTTGTTGGAACAAGCGTTGACGGATCAAAGTATCGTACAACTGGTTAACGCCACGACGTTGCCCGGCATTGTCGGCTATGCCATCGCCATGCCCGATGTGCATCAAGGCTACGGCTTCCCCGTCGGTGGGGTGGCTGCGACGCGCCTGCCCGACGGTGTGATCTCGCCCGGTGCAATTGGCTATGACATTAATTGTGGCGTGCGGCTGTTGGCCTCCGATTTAGACGCCGAAGCGATCGAACCTTATCTGAACGACCTGGCGACCGATTTGTACAACACTTGTCCGAGCGGAACCGGTGGTGGTGGTCGGATTCGTGTCGACAGCCAAGCGATGGACGATCTGTTGATGCAGGGTGCGCCTTGGTGTATTAGCCAAGGACTTGCTACCGCGGATGACATTATCCGCACCGAGGCATCGGGCGCCCTACCCCATGCCGACGCCGCCAAGGTGAGCAGCCATGCCAAAGAGCGGGCGCGCGATCAATTGGGCACGCTCGGATCAGGCAACCATTTTTTAGAAGTCGACAAAGTCGCCAACATTTATGATGAAGCAGCCGCAGAGGCGTATGGTTTGCGTCCTGGCCAAATTGTTGTCATGATCCACTGCGGTTCGCGCGGCTTGGGTCACCAAGTTTGCACCGATTATGTACGCACTTTTCAACAGGCGGTTCAGCGTTACAGTATTATCTTGCCGGATCGGGAACTGGTCTGCGCGCCGCTGAACTCACCAGAGGGTGAAGCCTACACGGCTGCTATGCAGGCCGCGGCCAACTTTGCCTTTGCCAACCGCCAGGCGTTGGCCGGCCTGGTCCGCCAGAGCTTTGAGAGAATCTTTACCCGTGTCGGTCTACCATCCACGCTACGCCAGGTTTACGATGTGGCGCACAATATCGGCAAGATCGAGACGCACACGGTCAATGGGCGCACCATGCAAGTCTGCGTCCACCGCAAGGGGGCCACGCGCGCCTTTGCCCCCGGCCATGCTGAGATCCCGCCAGATTACCGCGCCGTAGGCCAACCCGTGCTGGTGCCAGGTTCGATGGGCACGGCCAGCTACGTGCTGGCTGGCACCAACGACGCCATGTTGCAAACCTTTGGCTCTTCCTGCCACGGCGCAGGGCGCATGATGAGCCGCACGGCAGCGCGCAAAGAAGTAAGCGGTGAG
>JBBRVA010000141.1:0-12759 GCA_038247295.1 Caldilineales bacterium
ACCTGTATGTTGTTTCGTTGCAGAATTTTTCAGTATGATGATCACGACCTAGTCGGAGTGCGCCTGCCGCCAGCTTGACATAAGCTTCTAATTAGAACGCTTTCAACGGCCACGGGTGCAGTTTTCCTCCGTGGCCGTTTTTGTTTGCGCGTGCGTGATTGCCTGCCAATTGATCGATTGGCGCGACGCAGCGCCAGATGAAATGAACGGTCACGGCCACAGTTGTCCTGTGGCCGTTTTTTTGTTGCCCGGCGACAACCTGATTATTTAGGTATAGCCGCCAAGCCTGACGATGATGATACGACAATGAGTACAATTGCGTGCAACACCAAGTTTAATCCTATTTACATTGAAACCAACTGTGCCATCTATCTACCCAACTTTACTCAATGTCTTACTAAAAAATCGCCAAATCGCCTATGCGATCACGGATGGTACGCTGAATGTTATCGAAATCGGCGGTGAGGTCCGCTTGTTTCAACCTGGCGTCGGTACAGGGATTGGATGCTCGTTGTTTGATATCGCCCCAGAATTGATTGGCAATGAAGCGGAAATTCAAGCAATTCTGAGCGGCGCCATACCCCTACTAGAGCTGCCGCTTGTCAACCGTGAACCGACGCCCGATCAACTGATCTATGTCAATATGACGAACCTGCCCTATCGCGCAGAAGACGGGTGCGCCACGGGCACCATTACGGGCATTGCGCATCTAGTAGAAGATGTAACCGCCAGCGGTAAGTTGGAGCAGAAGTTGACCCAGCAGCGCAATGAGCTCTTTCTGCTGCGCGATCAACTGGCGGCGCAAAATTTGGCATTGGTGGCAGCCAACACCGAGTTGCACAACATGGATGAGCTAAAATCCCGGTTCGTTTCGGTCGCCGCCCACGAATTGCGTAACCCGCTGGCTTCCATCCTGGCTATGTGGAATTGTTGGAAGAAGATCTAGATTTGCTCGTCGAGGAGCACGCCCATTGTGTAAAAACAATCCAGCGCAGCGCCCACCGCCTGCTTTCGATCACCAACGATCTGCTCGACGTGACGCGCATCGAATCTGGCTATATCGAACTAACGCTCAACCCGGTAGATCTGGCAACATTGGTCGAAGACGCGGCCAACGAACTCCAACCACAGTTGGAGGCCAAACGCCAACGCCTCTTTCTCGATGCCACCGACAAGATACCAGCTGGCTTCTGTGACAAAATCCGTACTCAGCAAATTATCACCAACCTATTGAGTCACGCGATCAAGTATACGCCTGAGGGAGGCGAGATTAAGATCCGGTTAACTCCAGACGCCGAAGCGGAATATATTACGATCTCGGTCGTCGATAACGGGATTGGCATCACAGAAAAAGATCAGGCCCATCTCTTTCGCAGCTTCTTCCGCGGCAGCAACACACACGAGACGCGGGCCACGGGTGCCGGATTGGGCTTGAATATTACCCGTTCACTAGTACACTTGGGCGGAAATAACCATACTATTCTCCGGTGAATCAGTAGTGAATCAGTAGGACAGTGAGACAGTACAAACACTGTTCTACTGTCCTACTGATTCACTGTCTTACTTACGCCCAAGTGTACTAGTAGAACTCCAGGGTGGCCGCATCTGGTTTGAAAGTACGCTAAACCAAGGGATAACCTTCTATTTCACAATTCCGATCAGCGACGAACGACCAACGACTAACGACGAATGACAAACGACGAATGACAAACGATCAATCCCTACTGTCTACCTTCTACCTCCTTCGCCCAAAATCTGTTGTTCAAATCCAGTAACGAAAATTTTGTACCAGCCCACGGGCGCGGTACAATACTCTTTATGCCTTTAACCTTGCACGCAGCGTGGTTGCGTTCCGATCAGCCGTTTCCCAGTGGAAATCTCTTTTTCTGGGCCGAACATGCCGACGTTAGTTCACCCAAAGCCACCGATATAGCCAACGCCACTCACACCAACGCCAACAGTGGATCAACTAACGCGCGCAGTCCAAATCATGGAACTAACAACCGCCAACGCACACCCAAAATTCCATCTCATCCCAACCAAATTGCGGTTGGGCAGCTCCGTTCTACCTTGCTCGAAGAATTTCCGGCATTGGCCGCAACGCAGTTAAGCCTGACCAATGCCGAAATCTGGCTACCCAGTCGTCATAGTCTGCCATTAACTCGGCGCAGTCTATCGCAATCTGCACCGGCCAGCAGCGCGCGAACAGCAAATCATCCACCCACAACCGTTCTCACCGCCTGGCAGATCACCGGTTTGATGGTAACACCGCTGGTCGCGCTCCGTGTGTTGAGCCATCTGAACTATAAGCCCAGCAGCGCAACATCTGGTGCATCCGCGCTCGGACAACGGCTACGGCTGGGCAATGATCTGCTCTTCTGGAGCAATGCCGCAAAATACACATTGGAACTGTTGGTCGGTCAACATTACCTACCCGGTTTACAGCCGCAACGCACAGATGGCTTTGTCGCCTTATGGCAACCGGCGCTCTATGATCTGCGCGTTGAGGATCGCCTGGACCAACTCGTGCAGACGATGCCACCGGTGTGTCGTGCATACAACCTGGCTAACCTGGCCGATGCCCCAGCCCCAGCAGAGCTATTAGAACACTTTATTACCACCTTGATCGACACCGCGATTCGGGCCTGGGACCATCACCCAACTAATGGGGAGGCCAATGGTGAGGCGGAACACGCACCGGCCACCCGCCCGATTTTGGCCTGGTTAGATAAATTAATCACTGGCCAACACCTGGTCAATCTGCCTCCGCAACCAGCCTATCAGCTTTATCAAGATTGGCGCGCCTGGACCGAACAGCTTTATGTGACGCGCGATGCCAATTTCCGCATCTGTTTTCAATTAGAGGCGCCGGACGAGTCAACTTCGCCGACGGCCATGCCACCGGCCTTAGCAGCAACGTCACTCAATGAGCCGACAGCAACGCCGGGCGATGAGGCCACCTGGACCTTGCGCTATTACTTGCAAGCACGCGACAATCCGCAGTTGATGGTCTCGGCGCGTCAGGTTTGGGAGACGCCCAACAATGCGCTGCGGTTTGGCAGCCGCTTGTTAGACAAACCGCAGGAACGCCTGTTGGCCGGTCTGGGTATGGCAAGTCGGCTTTTCGCCCCCATCCATCGCAGTCTACGCAGCCCACGCCCAGAAGCCGCACAACTTTCCACCGCCGAAGCTTACCAATTTTTACGTGAAATTGGCCCTTTGTTGGAAAACAGTGGTTTCGGGCTCTTGCTGCCCGATTGGTGGCGTGCCAACCGCCACATGCACCTGGGCCTGCGTCTGCGCCTGACCGATGACGAGTCTGACATCGAAGCACTGGCGCTGGATGAAAACGCGCGCCAAATGGATCGTCCGGAACGCGGTCGACCAGCAACCTCAATCGCTTACAACTGGGAATTAACGCTGGGCGAAGAACGCTTAAGCCGCAACGAATTTGAGCAACTGGCCGCAATGCGCTCACCGCTGGTCCATTTGCGCGATCGCTGGATCGAACTGGATCCCGTTCAGGTGGATGCGACACGGCGCTTTTTTGCCGTCCAGCGCACCACCGGCTCGATGTCGCTCTTACAAGCCGTGCGGATGGCGCAAACCTATCAAGGCGACAACGGGCAGGTGAACGAGCCGGCCGTGCAGGAGCGCTACCGAGGGCGCAACGGGGCAGATGCCAAAGCCGCCGCGATGCGCGCCCTGCTGCCATCGGATCTGCCTGACTGGCTGCCGCTGGATGCAGTGGATGTCGAAGGGCGCTTGCAGCACATCTTAGAGCAATTACGCAGCGACCAACCCTACACCGAAATCATGGAACCACCTGGCTTTATCGGCGAGTTGCGTCCCTATCAGCGGCGCGGTGTGGGCTGGTTGGCCTACTTACGCCGCCTGGGCCTGGGCGCCTGCCTGGCCGACGACATGGGCTTGGGCAAAACCGTGCAATCAATTGCGCTGCTGCTACACGAACGCCAACAGATCCCTCAGGCGCTTTGGACACCAGCCTTGCTGATCTGCCCGACCAGTGTTGTAGCCAACTGGCAGCGCGAGGTCGGTCGGTTTGCACCCAACCTGCGTGTGATGATCCATCATGGCAGCAATCGCCTGAGTGGCGCCAACTTCCTGACCACCGTCCACCAACACGACATGGTGATCACCAGCTACGGCACGGCGCGCCGCGATGTCGAGCTTTTACGCGAGTACGAGTGGAGCGATTTGATCCTGGACGAAGCGCAAAATATCAAGAATCCGGCTGCCAAACAGACGCAAGCGGTGCGTCGCCTGATCGCTCGTAACCATATTGCGCTAACCGGCACGCCCGTCGAAAATCGTTTGGCCGAATTGTGGAGCATCTTTGAGTTTCTAAACCCCGGCTATCTGGAAAGCTACGAACGCTTTCATCAACAATATGTGATCCCGATTGAGCGCTACAATGATGATGACCAGGCCGGAGAGTTGCGGCGTCTGGTGCAACCCTTCCTGCTACGCCGGCTCAAATCCGACCCGACCATCATCGCCGATCTGCCGGAAAAGAATGAAATGGTGGTCTTCTGCTCATTGACGCAAGAGCAGGCCAACCTCTACGAAACAGTGGTTAATGAATCGCTGCAGACGATCGACCGCAGTGATGGCATCCAGCGTCGCGGGCTGGTGCTGGGGCTCTTGACGCGGTTGAAGCAAATCTGCAACCACCCAGCCCACTATCTGAAGCAAACTGAGCCGCTGCCCGGCCGCAGTGGCAAGCTCAACCGGATCACCGAAATGCTAGAAGAGGCGTTGACGGTGGGCGATCGGGCACTGATCTTTACCCAATTTGTCGAGATGGGCGAGTTGTTGCAACGCCATCTGCGCACCACTTTTGGCACGGAAGTTCTCTTTTTGCATGGCAGCACACCATTGGCACAGCGCGACCGCATGGTACAAAACTTCCAAGAAGAAGACGGTCCGCCTATTTTTGTGCTCAGTTTGCGCGCCGGTGGCGCCGGGCTGAACTTAACTCGCGCCAACCACGTCTTTCATTTCGACCGCTGGTGGAATCCGGCGGTTGAAAATCAGGCAACGGATCGCGCCTTTCGCATCGGCCAACGTCGCAATGTGCAGGTACACAAGTTTGTGGTCGCTGGCACGCTAGAAGAACGCATCCACGCTATGATCGAAAGCAAACAATCGCTTGCCGCCTCTGTGATCGGCAGCGGGGAACAGTGGTTGACCGAGCTCAACACGGATCAACTGCGCGATTTGTTGTTCCTGCGCCGCGAAACGCTGGAAGAAGAGTAAATTCCGTTTTAAGGATTAAAGCTTAAATAACTTGGAGATTGGAGATTGTGGTCTTCTAATCTCCAATCTCTACTCTCCAAAATGTACACCTTGCTCGTCATTTCTAAGTTATCCACCCTATGACAATTACCAATCAAGCCAGTCAATCGATAAACAAATCATGGTCGGACCGCTGGTTCGCCATGTTGCAAACCTTCGGCCTATCCACGGAACGCCAGGCGGCGCCGCGTACGCTGCGCGGTAGTCGCATTACGCGGTTAGAAGTTTTACCTGGCGAGATCAATGCCCAGGTGCAACAGCGCGAACAGGGCGTCTGCACAGTGCGGATTCAGGTCGCAACCTGGCCCGATCTAATTTGGGCGGATTTGATCAACCTGCTTAACAGCCAACCCCTCTTCGTTACCCAGTTTCTGGCCGGCAATGTTCCGCTCGAAATAGAGCAGATGTTGCACCAAATGGGCACAACGCTGTTGCCCGCCAGTGCTGGTGAAATAAGGCAACATTGTAGCTGTCGTGCGAGCAGCGATTCACCCTGTCCAGAATTAGTGGCCGTGCATCAGCAATTTGGAGAAATGCTCAACACGGAGCCGTGGCTCTTGCTCCGCTTGCGCGGGCGCGACCGCCAACAGATTATTCAGGCGTTGCAGGCCCGGCGCAGTGGCAATAGTGCAGGGCTGCCGAGCAACAGCAGCACATCCCTCCCAACCCAGGCCCACGGCACTGAAAGCTATGTACATCGCGCCGGCGCCGATCTCTCCGCCATTGGCGACTTACCGGGTCTGTCCAGTGAAGCGGATCGCTTCTGGGGCTCGCGCCGTCAATTGGAAGGGTTTCACCATCACATTATGGCGCCGTCAATCGAACTGGTGCTTTTGCGCCGGCTCGGTCCACCTGCACCTTCGGCAGACGGTGCGCAAGCCTACGAAGCACTGAGCGCACTTTATCGGCGGGTGACCGCCGAAGCCTTGGCCCTGGCCTATGCCAGTGAAGGCGAGTCGATTGGTGAGCGAACGAATGTAGGCAAATAGGAGGTTGTTAAAGTAAGCTTACAGGTGTAGACTATGCCGTAAGTGCGTAATTAATTCGCAATCATCGAGCATCCCACATACTGGTGTATGATGACTGAAACCCCAGGTGAACCGCCCGTCCGACTGATAACCACCCAAGCGCCAGATCTGGCGCTCGACGCGTATCTAATTGCCCTAGGTCACTTGGCGCAGACAGTTGATTCTGCTTTTCAAACCCGGGGTTGCTTACCCCATACGCCCATCAAGTTCGATCCGACACTGGGCTTGGCTACCCCAGCACCAGCCGAAACGGAAGCGACCCTGGAAGCAAGCGCGATCATCGCAGCGCTCGGCCAGTTGAGTTGTGATTCGATTCCTGCTCGCTTAGAACAAAAGGGGCTCTACATTTGGCCGGTCAAGCAGTTAAATGCACAACAGCAAGATTGGCTAACCAACTACTTTACCCATCACATCTACCCTGTTTTAACGCCACTCGCAGTTGATCCAGGTCGCCCTTTTCCCTACCTCAGTTCAGATAGCCTCAACTTGCTAATTGTGCTACAGCCACCCGCCGAACAGCGGATCATCAGCGGCCCGCTCTATGCGCGCGTCAAAGTACCGCGTCAAGTAGTGCCACGGTTGGTGCATATACCCGCAATCGGTATACCAACGGCGCACATTCAACCCGCCGCCCATTTTTTGGTATGGAGCGAGGAGATCATTCGCTATTTTGCCGATCAACTCTTTCCTGGTATGGCAGTCACTGCGATCTACCAATTTCGTCTGCTGCGCGCCGATATCACATCCGATCCTGCCCATCCGGATCCGCTGCCCAGACAACAAAAAACGGCGCCTGTTGTGCGTCTGGATGTAGAAGAAGGGACGCCGCCCCGTGTGTTGCGTTGGTTGCTGGAACACTTGAACGTGCCGTCGGATGTAGTCGTGCACTGTACAAGACCGCTGACAGTTGCCAGCCTTACCGATTTAGCCAACATCGTGACGGCGCTGAGCCTTCGGCCATCCGACCCAGAAATGCAACTTCCAACTGGTTGACATTCACCCCACCTTATGCTACGATAGGTGTAATCAGAAAATTTGTAGAGGCCAGAATACGCTGTAGACCTATCAGAGAGTTGCCGGTTGGTGCGAGGCAGCAGGCAACAGCGCTATTAGCACCTCTCTATGCCTGGCTAGACGCAGGCGTAGTCCCCAGCAGGTAATGGCTGGGCGGTTCACACCGTTATCGTGCAATGAGGCAAGCAGTTTTTTGCTTGCAAAATCAGGTGGCACCACGAGGTCTCCTTCGTCCTGTTCAGGCGGAGGAGATTTTTATTGGTCGGGGATACAGGATACAGGATTAGGGATACGGTAATTCCGCTGCTATTTCCCTAATCCTGTATCCCAATAACAGAAAGGACGAGAGCTATGCTAGACATCAAATGGATGCGTGAGCATCGGGCCGACTTGGCAGACGCCATGCAAAAGCTGAATGCAATGGATGCGCCGTGGGAAAAGGCGCTGGCGCTGGATGAAGAGCGGCGCGATCTGTTAACCCAGGTAGAAGCCTTGCGCGCAGAACGCAATCTCGGCTCGAAAGCAGTGGGGACACTCTTCCGCGAAAAGAAGACCGCCGAAGCCAACGCGCTTAAGGATCGCATGACCGCAGTAGGCAATGAGATCGAAGCATTGGATGTGCGCTTGCGCCTTGTGGATGCCGAATTTGAGCAGGCAATGTTGCGCATCCCCAATCCGCCAGAGCCAGAGGTGCCGGTGGCGCCGGACGAATCGGGCAATGTGGTGGTCAAAACGTGCGGTGCGCTGCCGACATTCGACTTTACGCCGTTGCCGCATTGGGACCTGGGCGCGAAGCTAGACATCATCGATATTGAGCGCGGCGCCAAGTTGGCCGGCAGCCGCTTCTATCTGCTCAAAGGCGCCGGGGCGCGCTTGCAACGGGCGCTGACCAATTGGTTTTTGGACGTGCATGTGCAGCAACATGGCTACGAGGAGATCTATCCGCCCAACATGGTGCGCGAAGCGTGTATGGTCGGCACCGGCAATCTACCCAAATTCGGCGACGTGCTCTACCGCGACGCCGAGGAAGATTACTGGTTTATCCCGACAGCCGAAGTGCCTTTGACCAATATCTACCGGGATGAGATCATCGAGCCGGGGCGCCTGCCGATCAATTTTGTCGCCAACACGCCCTGCTTCCGGCGCGAGAAGGTATCAGCCGGCAAAGATGTACGCGGCATCAAGCGCGTCCATCAGTTCCAGAAGGTGGAGATGGTCAAGTTTGTCGAGCCACAACACGGCCGCGCCGAGTTAGAGACCTTAACTGGGCACGGTGAAACGTTGGCCGAGCAGCTTGGTTTGCCCTATCGCCGTTTGATGATTGCCACCGGCGATCTTTCGTTTGTCGCCTGTATGAAGTACGACATTGAAGTGTGGGCGGCGGGTTGCGGTGAATGGCTGGAAGTAAGCTCATGCGCATGGTTCCGTGATTTTCAGGCCCGGCGCGCCAACATTCGCTACCGGCCAGCGGAAAGAGAGAAACCAGAATATGTTCATACCTTGAACGGTTCAGGGTTGGCCTTGCCGCGCATCATCATTGCCATCTTAGAAAATTACCAGCAGGCCGACGGTTCGGTGATTGTGCCCGAAGTGTTGCGGCCCTACATGGGTGGCCAGGATGTGATCCGGTAGATCTTGATGTAGTTATGGATTAGAGTTGTTCCTTTTTAGGATCCAGGTGACTGTCACTGCCCATCAAATGCGACACGAGCAAACGCACTATTGGGCAGTGACAGTCACCTTCGCCAGACGTTATTCACGAACAACTCTAGTAAAGCGTACTGCGTAAAACGTACTTCCGTAAGATTTACGCAGTACGTCTTAGCAACTTCTCACTGTTGAATCAGCGGCAAATAAAGCGCATTGCCGCTTGGCACACTGGTGGGTGTTGGCACCGTAACGGGCGTATTCGTCGGCTGCGGTGTGTTGCCGGGTGTGTCTGGCTCAAAGCCTTCCGGCCCACACTTGACCAAATTACGCAGACAATTCATCCGGTTCTCGAGTGCGTCGGCATCCCAGGCGTTAAAGAAGTCGGCGTGTACGGTGTAACCCGGCCCCGAGGCAAGCGTCATGCCCGCTTCACCGCCCGTTGCGTAGCGCAGCTTAAACTGGAGCCGCGGCACGGCGACCGGATGGCTGGCGGGACAAGCTTGATTGACGGCATAGGTCATATGCTGCTTGTGGTCAACGCTGTCCAGATCGACCCCATTCCAACAGTCGGGGAAATTGATCAACAGTTCCAACTTCTCATCCGCCGCACAGACGACAAAGTCACTTGTGCTCGATGTGTTAGCGCCCTGGCAACTCCACTTGAAATAGGACGGGTTTGGCGGTGCGGCGGCCGTGGCTTGCCCGGCAATGATCTTGAGCCCCAAGGGCAACGCTTGCAGGCTGGCGGGGTCATCCACATGCACCGTGTAATAAAAGGTGCCATGCTCAACAGGGATAATTTGCCCGGCTGCATCGTATAGGGTTGGCACCCAATAGGCCGAGCGATCGGTGAGCGGATCACAGTTGGTGCCGTTAGCGACCAGGCTTTCCAGCGTCGTTGTGGCGACGGTAGAAAGATTGCCGAAGAATTCGTGATTGTGCGCCATGCCGGCATGGCCAGGATGAACGATTGGATCGTCCGGCGCGCGGTGGCTGAAGGGACAAAAGGCGACAAACTCGCCAATATCCAGTGGCGCTTGCGGCTCGGCGGCCATAGCAGGCGGCATGAGGAGTAACACGAGAAGAATCGCCAGGGTAATCAAACCAAAACTAGACAAGCGTTTCATCGTCAATATTCCTTATTATTTGAGGCTAATCATTTCAAATCGAGCAGCGTGCATGGCACAGTTCTATTATACCGCAGGCCAGTTTTGGCTTACATGCTGATATTGCCTACGCTTTACCTGCGCATAACAGGCGCGTGTAGAGGCTCTTACAGTCTAACCACCGATTTATCCCTATAGTATTGACCATAAAGCCCAGCCACAGTACGCCTACAAGTCATTCGCTTTACAAAGGGTCGCCGCGATGCGTGATGCAGTTCTACGACAGCAGAAAGATCGGTTGTTGGCTCCGTTGGCAAACCAGATTTTTGTCACCGTTCACCCTAATTTTGTCTCATCAATTGCCTTGCTGATCGGTCTGCTTTCGGCAGTGGCGATTCTAAACCATGCCTATTGGGTGGGATTAGGATTGTGGCTTGCCAACCGTACGCTAGACGGTCTGGATGGCCTGATTGCCCGCACCCATGACAAGCAGAGTGATTTCGGCGGCTACCTGGATCTATTTTTCGATTTTATCGTCTACTTAGCGATACCGCTGGCATTTTTATTCGCCTGGCCAGATCCGATCAATCTATGGGCTGGCCTTGCACTTTTTGCGGTCTACTATCTGAATACAATGTCATGGACGGTCCTATCCGCCATCTTGGAAAAACGGCAGCTTCAGTCTGCCGGGCGCTTGACCACGCTGGAGATGCCGACGGGATTAATTGAAGGTGCTGAGACGATTTTGTTTTATAGCGCATTTTATCTGCTGCCTGGCTATCTAGCCTACTTATTTGGTTTCATGACGATCCTTGTGCTTTATACGGCTCTGCAACGCATTTGGTGGGCCTATCGCCATCTACAGTAAAAAAGTGCGCACATGGATAAACCTAAATCGATACAAAATTTGACAGATCGAAAGCAGGGATGTATACTACACTTCTGAGTGAAAGTGATTTATCAGTGAATGATTTCCCTGATAGTATAGAATACTTTGATTCGCACATTACCATTTAGTTAAAAATTGCTCGTCGCTGGTAGTTGCTTAATGTTACGGCTATATTTATGTGTAGCCGATAGCGAAATAGCACACAAACCAGCGTGGAGGGATGGCCGAGCGGTTTAAGGCGGTTGTCTTGAAAACAACTGTGGCAGTAATGTCACCGGGGGTTCGAATCCCTCTCCCTCCGCCAGTGTAAAATTAGCCAAGCACTAATTTTGTAACACACCTGGGGGAGGTCGCATAGCCCGGTCTAGTGCGCCCGCCTGCTAAGTGGGTAGGGGTAGTAATATCCCTCGAGGGTTCAAATCCCTCCCTCCCCGCCTGTTTATTGTAGATAGTGAACGGTCATCCGTGATTATCTTACTAATCTACTAAAACTAGAATATGTCCCCGTAGCTCAGCGGATAGAGCGTTTGGTTGCGGACCAAAAGGTCAGAGGTTCAAATCCTCTCGGGGATACTAAAATTTATCGTTCGGCGAAACAAAAGCCGTCTGTCCAGGATACATTCCTGAGCAGACGGCTTTTGGCATAGTTGGGGATAAATTTATTATCACTCGACGGGTGGGCTATTCCTCGATCAATACTTATCAAATACCTTTTGGTTCGGAGGGCTTTATGCAACTAAAAAACGCACTGGATGGCTACTGGTTAGAGAATGAATCACGGCTAGCAGAAACGACAATTGTCGGGTATAAATGGGCCTTGTCGCGCTTTACAGAGTTCATCGGCGCCGACACCCACATCGGAACCATCACCAGCGACGACATTCGGCGCTTCATGACCCATTGTGCCAAGAAACTTGAGCTATCCGACAAAAGTCGCTCCAATATCTGGGTTGTCCTTTCATCTTTTTGGACATGGGCCGAACGTGAGCCGGCATTGAAGATCCCCCACATCATCCGGGGCATCGTCCAACAACCGACCTATGGCAAGAAAAAAATCGTGCCCTACACCCAGATCGAAATCATAGCCATTATCGAGGCATGTGATCATGGTGCCGGCTGGACCTCACGCCATGGTAAACTTGTCCACTCGCATCGCGACACCGCCACGCGTGACCGGGCCATCATCATCTTGTTCATCGACACCGGGCTGCGGGCCAATGAACTTTGTCGCCTCAAAATCAAAGACTACAACCCTCAGACCGGCGTCATTGATGTCTTTGGCAAGGGCAGCAAAGAGCGCACCGTGATTGCTGAATCATCCGCCCGTAAAGCGCTTTGGCGCTACCTGGCCAGCCGGCCCAACGCTCGCCCAGACGATCCACTGTTCGCATCACGCTCAAATCGTCATCTCGACAATGACAGCCTGCGCCACTTGGTGCAGCGCGCCGCCAGTCGCATCGGCGTCAAAAATGTAACGTTGCATCGTTTTCGCCACACCTTTGCCTATAATTTCTTGCGCAATGGGGGCAACCCGATTGAGTTGCAACGCCTGCTAGGTCATGAAGAAATGGACACGGTCAACATCTACGTCAACCTGGCCGAGTCCGATCTGCAGGACGCTCAGCGCCGGGCTAGCCCGGCCAATAATTGGCGACTGAAGTGAGAATGCGGCACAGGTTGACATAGATGTTGACCGTGGTCAGGCATGGTGCAGTAGATCGGGCGCTTCTTGGGCTAACTTTTCCCGCAACCA
>JBBRVA010000142.1:0-12662 GCA_038247295.1 Caldilineales bacterium
CATCTGTTGCAGGAAGCAGAACCTTCTTACTTTGATTGTCGCATAGAAGGCAATTTAGCGCAATGGATTCACGCCAGAGATGTCGGCCGCGCCCTGACTTGGACAAACCAGAACCAAAAAGAATTTCACCGCAAAGGCCGCCATCCCTGGCGGCTGCCGGCAAGATGCCGGCGCTCCCAGGTGAAGCTGCGTAAGTATTCTTGTTGAGGCTTTTCCTTTGCGCTCTTTGCGTGCGTAACGCTTGTCGCGCAAAGACTCGTCGATCATAGAAGTTGGCCCAATTTTCTCCATTGAAAAGTATGGCACAACCGCTATGACCGACGAAGGGAGTAATTGATACGAAAGCGCCTTACCTTCTGACCAACGGCAGGAAAAGTTGGGCCGCTGGCGTGCTGGCCTGCGTAACAGTGAGGTGCACCGTAATCGTTTCGGTTTGCCCAGTGGCACTGGTCACGACAAGGCTGCCCGCATAGACGCCAGGTTGCTGTAGCCACGGCGCGCTATAAAGCGACAACGTGGCGGGGCCGATGCCTGTGGTTGGTGCACCCAACCAACTGACATTGGCGCGTGCCTGCCAGCGGCTGATATCGGGCAGATGAAGGGCCAGGTTGGCTTGCGCTTGATCGGTGAGGTAGACGACGCGCTGTTCGGCTTGTGGCGCGCCGGCGACACCAATCCGCACATTGTCCAGCCAGAAGACGCCACTGCCTTTGCCATGCTCAAAGACGACTTCAAAACCGGACAGTTGCGTTGCATCCAACCCTTGTTTGGTGAAAACGCTGAGCGGAATCGTCACCAATTGCCAATTGTTCGTTAACTTGACGTAGTCGGCCAAGGCGGCCTTGGCACGGACGGCAGTGCCCGCCGCACGCGTTTGGCTGTCAGTTAAGTAGATCGTCGGCATGATGGCTTGGTTTGCCCCCTTGACCCACAACTGGAGCGAACTATTCGCCGGCGCATTGATGCCGGCCAAATTGCTGTGCCAAATTGTATAGCCGCCATCGCTTACCGTATAGTCAAGCCGTAATGCGCCGCCGCTGCTAGACAGCGCATCACCCAGTGTCGTGGTCACTTGCAGCGAACTGTTGGGCATCGTAGTCCAGTACCCAAGCCCCTGGCCGTTGAGCGCCAGATTGGTGTCATCGAACGAGTCGATGACAAAAGGGATGACCAGGTTGGTAAAGCGGATTTCTTTGATGTAGAGGCGACCAGCCTGGGGCGCATAGGTGTTAAAGAACGAGAAGCTGAGACTGGCCAGCGCACTTCGATCCAGCGTGGCTGGGAAAGAGGAAAGCGGAATCTGCACCCATTGCCATTCTTTCGTAATGCCACCGGGCAGTAAGTCACCGATGCTCAGCCGTGGCTCTGTGCCTGTACTGTCGCGTAAACCGACGAGCAGGGCTTCGCCCCCTTTTTCGCCGCGTACCAACAGGTCCAGGGTTGTAAAAGATCGCGCATCAAGCAGCCCGAGCGCGCTAAAGTAACCGGCAAATTGGCCGGTTTGGCTGACATCATAATCCAGCACAAGTTGTTGCGCCTGCCGATAAGCGCTCACATGACCACCGGCACTAGGGCTGTTGAAGAAACCGGGACCCCCGTTGAGGCGGTTGCGCAGTTGGGGCGCGGCAAAGTCATCGACCAACAGGTTCTGGCGATCATCAATGCGGTAGCGATAGAAGCTGTTTGGTGCATCGATCGGGCTATTGCTGATATAGCCATTGGTTTGCCGCGCTTCGATATAATAGACGACATCACTGCCGAGTGCTTGCGCGGGTAGCTCGCCTTGGAAGAGCGCACCTGCGGCCGTTGAACTCTGCAAACTGAGCGAGCTTGTGATAAACGTAGCGCCATCATCAAGGCTGTAATGGAGCAGTACTTGCGCGATATCAACCCCGTTCGGGATCAGGGCCTGCACCTGAAGCGGCGCGGTATTCGCACTGTCCGCTGGTTGCTGCATCATGCTCAATAAACCATGATTGGTAAAGGTGACCTGGTCCAAACCAAGCTGCATCACCTGGCCGGTAGCAATGGCATTTAGCCAGATCACCGACTTCATATCGACACCCGTAAACGGTTTCTGGACGCCAAAGCCACGCTGTGCGAATTGGCTCAGCGGGATGATATATTGGCGCCAGGCGCTATCCGGTGTAATGACGGTTTGATAATAGTCGCCATCGGTAATGCCGGCGGTTTCTAAGAAAATGCGGACGGGGGTGCCATCGCCTTGCGCCCAGAAACGGAGCGCTTTGTACGGGCTGACATCGACGCTGCGTCCATTCGGGTTGAGGGTGCGACCCATACCCAGTTGGTCTTGACTGTCCAACGCCGGCGTTGTGATCGTGGTACAACCGGCCAACAACAAATCTTGAGGATCAATGTCGGCTAATGAACGACACTGCGCACCCAAGGTGAGTTGGGTTTGGGGGCCATCTGCCGGGTTGATCGCAAACCAGAGGCCGCTGCCCGTATAAACCTTGTCGGTAAAACCGTTACGCTCGACATACAGGGTGACATCCAACAACCCCGGGAAATTGAGCGCAAAATCTTGCTGCGGATCGGTCAGGTTCAATTGATAATCAAACGGTTGCAAAGTTTGCCGATCCAAATGGGAGCGCCACGAGCCGTAGATACGAACCGGCGTTTGCGTGGTAACCGGTACGGTATCGGTGATCTGTTCCAAGGTGAGATTGACCGTGTCCATGGCGTAGCGCACCTGCTCGATGATGACGCCTGGGTCTACCGGTTGCGCCCCGTTGTGATAGGTTACCTGCCAACTGCCATCTTCAAAATCATTGATGCGCAGCAAGATCGTCTGTAAGAGCGTCTCGCTGGTCGCTAGATTGCTACTCCAAACCTGCATGTTAAAGACATAGTCAAAGGCAAAGCCCCAATCCTGCCCATAGTCATCTTGAATCCAGCGGCTGTCGACATGAAACTGTTTCTCCGCTTCGTTGACAAAGATGTGAAAAATAAAGGCATCTTCCTGCACGGCATCGCCTTGGCCGCCTTGCGCATGCCAGAACCAGCCCTGATCGGCTGGTGGCACATCGATCAGGACGGGCGCAATTTCACTAAATGCATAGCCTTTGAAGCGATTGCAGACGCCGTAATCATGCGGATAGGGTGCGCCCATGGAAAGGATGCCCAGCGCCGAGGCTTGTACTTGACCATCGCTGTCGACAAAGTCGACGGCTTTGGCATCCGGTGCGGTGGTCACCGCCAACACATCGGGCACGGTCATGATCGCCGTTGGCGTCGTGCCGCCTGGCCCTTGGTCGGGCATAAAGTCCGCCAACTGGAGTCGGATATCGGCCAACTGCCGCGCTTTGTGCCAGCTTTGTGCCGCGGCTGCCTGGGCCTTCTCTTCGGCTGTGTTGCCGCCGATGCCACCAATAAAAGTGCTCGGCGCACCTGGTAAGGGGCCGGATTCAAGCCCGCCACTGGCGCCGGTTTGCACAGAAACGGGGCTTTTGCCGGTAGCATGGCTGCGCCATGTCACTTCTTTGCCGTCATTCGGATAGGCCGTCAACACATTCGTGATCTTGTTGTTCACCGGACCCCAGACGCGATCGTCCACATCAACTTTCTTGTCCAATCCATCCCGATCTTTATCCGCACCAGTAAGTTTTAGGCTTGCCTCCACCGCGTCGGCTTGGTTATCATTGTCGCTATCGGTGTCGAGATAATCCGCTACGCCATCTTTATCGGTGTCGACCAGTTGGAGGCCATTGCCATACGCCTGATCGATCCCATTGCTGGCAAATTGCCCAGAAGGCGCAATGTAACCAGTGGTGGTCTGGGCTTCGATATTGTCGGGGATGCCATCTTCATCCGCATCCAGATCTAATAAGTTTGGCACTTTATCGCGGTCGGTCTCGGCCAGGGAACCAACTGAACCGATCAAGGCTGCATCATCCACGATCCCATCGCTGTTGGCGTCGGCCAGGCCTGCCTCAATCACGTCGGCAATGCCGTCATTGTCACTGTCTAGATCCAGCGCGTTGGGTATCCCGTCGCCATCGGTGTCGAGCGTACACTGGCCCTGCTGAAAGAATTGAATGTCGTCCAAGAAGTTGCCGGTGGTTGTATCCCCGTTGGCCGTTGCGACGGCCTTGTAGAGAAAGCGCGTCTTTGTCTGTTGCGCCGGCACGATATAGTCGCGGCAATTCCCCTGTGATGAAGCTATTTTTAGTGGACTTTACCTTACAGTATAGAGGATAATAGATGTAGTTGTCACTAGGCCGTTAGTACTAGAGACAAACGCTAAAACTATGCCCAGGGCGGACTTATAGACAAACCATTTAAAAGGTGAGCTCTATGAGTAGCTATGTTGTATGATATGGATGAAGAAAAAAGGAAAAATGCGCATTTGGAACTGATTGCGCGATGTAATATTATCCCCTATACTGTTTCTTAACCGCCATAAAACGTAATCTTACAACAAAGAGGAGCACATCATGTCCCAACCGGCTGTCCAGGCCAAACTCGCCATCCAGGGTGGTACCCCTTATCGCACAACACCATTTCCCAAACGGACACCTTTTGGCGAGGAAGAGATTGAACTAACGCGTGAAGCGATCCATTCGCAAAACCTGTTTGGACCAAGTGGCGATAAAGTGGCTGCGTTTGAGCGTGCCTTTGCCGACCTCTACAGCGCTAACCACGCGGTTTCTTCTACCTCGGGCACTGCGGCCATTCATCTGGCGATCGGCGCGCTTAACCCGAATCCAGGCGATGAAATTATCACCGGTCCGATCACCGACGCCGGTTCGATTATCCCGATCCTTTACCAAGGCTGCATCCCGATCTTTGCCGACATAAACGAAACCTACACGCTGGATCCTGCCGATGTCGAGCGTAAGATTACGTCGCGGACTGCCGCCATTATGGCGATTCATCTTTTTGGCAACGCGTGTGACATGGCCGCCTTGACCGATATTGCCCAACGTCATCAGCTGCCCTTGATTGAAGATTGCAGCCAGGCCCACATGACGCAATACAAAGGGCGCTATCTGGGCACTTGGGGTGATATTGCGGCGTTTAGCTTGCAACAGTCCAAACATATGACAACTGGGGACGGCGGTATGACCATTACTAATCGGAAAGATTGGGCGGAACGGATGGCACTCTTTGCGGATAAAGGCTGGACGCGTAAACCAGGCTATGGCGCGCGCTCGTATGCCTTTCTGGCGCCGAACTATCGGATGACCGAGCTACAAGGCGCGGTCGGGTTAGCCCAGGTGAAGAAAGTCCGCCATGTGGTGGAGAAACGAATGGCGCTGGGGCACTATTTATCGACGCTGATCGGGGAAGTGGATGGGGTTACGCCCGCGCCGAATACGCCTGGTTCCGAGCACAGTTATTGGCTCTATGCGTTGGGGGTGACGGGCTGGCCTGTGCAACAGTTTGCCGAAGCCCTGAGCAAAGAAGGGGTGCCAGCCGGCGCCGCCTACACCGGTGATCCAATCTACCTTTGCATGGATGCCTTGCTGGGCAAAAAAACCTTCGGCAACTCTGGCTATCCTTTAGACGGCAGCCACGGTGGTCGCCAGATCGAATATACCAAAGGCATGTGTCCCCGCGCCGAGGATGCCCTGCAACATATGGTTACCATCGGCCTGCATGAGAATTACAGTCCACGCGACATCGAAGATATTGCCAACGCCATTCGCAAAGTGGCCGCATTGTTGAAAGTTTGACCGATTGGATTACGCCAGGGAGCAGCATGCTTACCCAATAATCTAAGCTAGAGAGATTGGAGATTGCGCCCTACCAATCTCCAATCCCTAATTTCCAAGTTATTTCTGGACGATGATCGAGCTGATGCTCCCTGGCGTTGGATGAATAACTGCTATGGCGTTACACCGGCTTGCTTCACTTGACCATTGGCTGTGGTGCGCGTCAAAACTGGACTATCCGAACCGACTTTGTCCACGGGAATATCCTTGCGCCAGCGGGAATCGGTGATGATTTTGTCGAGATTGCAGCGATCCTGATAGCGGGCGGCCACTTCGTAGACCTCGGTCAACAGCCCTTCATTCAAGGTAATCGGTTTTAGCCCCAACGCCATAAAGTTGTCGTTACGCACCACCAATTCATTTTCCAGCGCTTCGGTGCGCGGGTTCACATAGTAGCGAATCTCGGCCCCAGTCAAGCGGGCCACCAATTCTGCCAATTGATGGACACGGTGCGTTTCGGTCATTTGATTGAAGATTTTCACCCGTTCACCCGGTTGCGGCGCATTGCTGATCGTCAGCGAAATACATTGCACCGTGTTGCGGATATGGATAAAAGCGCGCGTCTGGCCGCCACTGCCATAGATCGTGAGCGGATGACCGATGGCGGCCTGGACCAAGAAGCGGTTGAGCACCGTACCGTAGTCGCCTTCATAGTCAAAACGGTTGATCAAGGCTGGGTGCATCAGTGTCTCATCGGTATTGGTGCCCCACACCACACCTTGGTGCAGATCCGTAATCCGCACGCCATCGTTGCGATTATAATAGTAGAAAAGCAGTGCATCCAACGTCTTGGTCATGTGGTAGATGCTGCCAGGATGGGGCGGATAGGGGATTTCAATCTCGTGATCGCGGTCATTGATATCAACTTTGACGGTCAGGTAGCCTTCTGGGATCGCCATGCCGGCGGTGCCATAGCCGTAGACACCCATTGTGCCCAGATGAACCAGATGCACATCGACGCCGGCATCGACAATCGCACAAAGGACATTATGGGTGCCGTTGATATTGTTATCCACCGTATAACGCTTGTGTTTAGGTGATTTCATCGAATAGGGGGCGGCGCGCTGTTCGGCAAAATGCACCATCGCCTTGGGCTTGATCGTGGCAATCAGATCGCGCAGTTCCGCGTAATCCTCGGCCACGTTCAAATTGACAAAACTGATCGGCTGGCCACTGGTTGCCTTCCACGCGGCCAGCCGATTTTCAATCGTCTCAATTGGCGTCAACGATTGACAACCCAATTCGATGTCAATCTTGCGCCGCGATAAATTATCAACAATGGTGACGTCATAGCCTTCTGCCGATAGCCGCAGGCTTGTCGGCCAACCGCAAAAACCATCGCCGCCTAACACAATCACTTTGCCCTTTGTTGTCATAACAAGATTCTCCTGAACAAAATACAAGTTTACACAATTTTCTATCTCAGGGGCCAAGGGAAACTCGCATTGACCATAGCCCTTCCAAGCATAAATGACGATCTACAATTTAACCAAACGATAATAAGATTTTGTTTATAGGTATTTTATTTGCTAAAGAGTATGGCATAACATAATATCTGGTGTTCTCTATATCTATTTAGCATCTATTTAGTATCAATTTAGTGTTGTAACGATTCGGGCTTATTCGTAGATTATGTCCAACTTGGGTTCGAACGTAATCTGCGGATGAAATTCTCTTCATGCCGAGGTAACGACTATGCGCGACGACAAACCACTCAAGATCGCTTTATTTACGGAAACCTTTTTGCCTAAGATCGATGGGGTTGTTAGTATTTTATGTTTGATGTTGCAACGCTTACAGGAGCAAGGCCACCAAGCCATCTTATTTGCACCCCAAGGTGGACCGCCCACTTATGCTGGCGCTGAAGTTATTGGCGTAGACGGTCTGCCTTTGCCTTTTTACCCAGAGCTGCGCATCAATATTCCGCGCCAGTTTGTCTGGGAAAAGATGCGTGCCTTTCAACCGGACCTGGTTCATTTGGTAAACCCGGTGATCTTGGGGCCGTTTGGTCTATCCTATGCGCGCAAATTAAACGTGCCAACGGTGGCCTCGTTTCACACCGATCTGCCGCGTTATGCCAATTATTACGGGCTCGGTTTTATGGCGCCGGCGGCTTGGGGCTATCTGCGCACCATTCATAATCTGGCCGATATTACGCTCTGTCCATCTACCGCCATTCGCGCCGATCTGCGCCGGCATGGTTTTCGGCGCGTGCGCTGGTGGAAACGTGGCATCGACACCGAGCTTTTTTGCCCTGGCCCGCGCGATGAAGCGATGCGCAACCGCTTGACCGATGGTCACCCAGACGAATTTCTCGTGATCAATGTGGGCCGTCAATCGCCAGAAAAAGGTTTAAAGGAGATCCGTGACCATCTCTTTGCCGAGCCAGGGGTGCGCATGGCCTTTGTCGGCGGTGGGCCAAGCCATCAGCAATTACAGCAGCACTACCGCGGCACGCCCACGGTCTTCCCCGGCTTTCTACGCGGGGCGGATCTGGTCAATGTCTACCGTGCCGCCGACGCCTTTATCTTGCCCTCGATCACAGAAACATTTGGTCTTGTTGCGTTGGAGGCGATGGCCTGTCGTCTCCCCGTGATCGCCGCCAAGGCCGGTGGGGTGGTGGACACGGTGGTTGATGGCGAAAACGGCTTTTTCTATGAACCATCCAAATTAGAACAAATTACCGGTTTGATCCAGCGCTTGCGCACCAACCCTCAATTGCGCGAAAAGATGGCGGAGAATGGTGTAAAACATGCGCAAGGGCGTTCCTGGCGCGCAACGATGGATCAGCTCGTTGACTATTACCGCATTGCTGGGCGTGTTTTTCGCCACGGTCGGGGCCGCTTATTTGCTTAAGTTATTGCAAAATAATTCTCTAAGCAGAAAGTGCCGTCTTACGTCTTACTCAACAGAATGGATAATTTGGGGATTCATAGGCGACTATTAAAATTGGCCCAAGTTTGTGGATACTAATCGCCAATTAGCGTGCTTGATCTAGTATAATGGTCCGTAATGTCAAGACCAAAAATCAACAAAAATAAGAACCGAAGTTTCCAAGCGTGCAATTCCCAGCCGTTTCCCGTGAGAGAGTGCGTGGCCCCACCCGCCACAACGCCTACGGTGTCTTAGCCAGAAGTGGCGAGATAAACAGCAGCCGGTGTGCGATCATCCAAACTTTGGTGCGGTCGTTCATTGGTGTAAAAGCCAAAGTATTGCGCCATCCCTCGATCAAGTGCGGGCACAGAGTCTCACCGTTTAAGATAAATGTCTTTATATTTGACAGTCCGCCACAGGCGTTCCACAAAAATGTTGTCCAAAGCTCTACCTTTTCCATCCATACTGATGCGAATCTCAGCCGCTTCTAGGATCGAAGTAAACGCAGTGGATGTGAATTGTACCCCTTGACCGTATTGAAAATTTCTGGCCGACCAACGGTTAGAGCCTGTTGCAAGGCATCACGACAGAAGTGCGTGTCGAGTGTGTTGGCGAGGTGCCAGGCCAGCACGTAGCGACTAAACCAGTCCATCACCGCCACCAGCTACATGAATCCATGGCGTAGCGGGATATCGGGAATATCACCAGCGCGAAAATTGCCGCATTTTACTAGCGGCCTGCGTATCACCGATGCGATAGACCAACCACTCACTCAAATGGATGCTTTTGCTCATGATCAAGCCAACGACAGCCCACACCAATGTTACCCGATTGCGTCGATCATTGAATGCCATACCCGTTTGTCCAATAAATTGCCTAATACTAATTTATTCCCAAGACGCTTTTCTTACGTCTGATTGATACCCTCGCCTTTGCGGCTTAATTTGGATAAAGTCGAGCTTGTGATCTGGTCAATGATCTGGCAGGCATTCTGTGGATCGATTGAAAAGCCTTTATTTTGGCGACGATCCTCAGTTCGATCCCTGGTACGATTGCCTTTGTTGCCTTTGGGGCGTCGATTGATATCAAAGCGTTGGCGATGGGCAAGACGCCAGCATTTAATCCGTGAGTGCTTGGCTTTGGCAGCGTGATTCTAGTGGTCAGTCTGGCTATCACGCTAAGCACTCAACATCATCCTTGGCCAGACCCATTTTATCAAAACGGTCGAGGATCTGCACGAGGCGCTGGTCAACGCCGTGCCGGTCATCCGCTTTGGGCTGGCCTTTTGCGAAGCATCCGGCGCCTGTTTGATCCGCGCCAGCGGCACCGAGCCAGCCTTAATCGAACTAGCGACCCGAAATGCCCTGGCCATCGCCGCTGGCCACACCTTTATCATTGTCTTGGGCGAAGGCTTCTACCCGATCAACGTGCTCAACGCCGTCAAAAGCGTGCCCGAAGTCTGCCATATCTTCTGCGCTACCGCCAACCCCACCCAGGTAATCATCGCCGAAAGCGAGCAGGGCCGCGGCATCCTGGGCGTGATCGACGGTTTCAAACCGCAAGGGGTCGAAGATGCGCGGGGAGTCGCCTGGCGCAAGGGGTTGTTGCGCACAATTGGCTACAAACTCGGATGATGAACTCTGAATTTATACCTGAGGCTAACACGATGGCTAACGTAGAAGATGTGCTGACAAAACTCAAAGCGCAGGCCAAACCCGATCAACTGGCGGGAATGGCGAAATTTGGCTTGACCGGTGACAAGCGGTTGGGTGTTGCTATTCCCGATTTGCGCAAGCTGGCCAGGGCGATCGGCAAGGATCATGCGCTCGCCCTGGCGTTGTGGGAGACACAGATTCCCGAAGCGCTGATGTTGGCGTCGATGATCGACCAGCCAGTGTTGGTTACTGATGCGCAGATGGAATCATGGGTGCAAGATTTCAAGGCTTGGGATGTCTGTGACCAGGTCTGTATGAACCTATTTGAGAAAACGCCGCTGGTCTGGCAGAAAATTGGCGATTGGTCGCAGCGAGAAGAGGAATTTGTCAAGCGCGCCGCCTATGCCCTGCTTGCCTGTCTGGCCTGGCACGACAAAAAGGCCACTGATGAAGCGTTTATCCAGGTATTGCCGGTGATTAAGGCCGGTGCGACCGACGGGCGCAACTTTGTAAAAAAGGGGGGCGTTGGGCGCTCCGCAACATCGGCAATCGCAATGCCAACCTGCATGCTATTGTCATCGCTACGGCGCACGATTTGCAACAACTCGATGCCAAAAGCGCAAAATGGATCGGTGCTGATACACTGCGCGATCTAAGCAGCGCGGCGACACAGCGCAGGTTTGCATAAAGAAGAAATGGCTAGCTATGAACTAGCTAAATGACCAGCCCCCAAACCGCGCAGAAGACCAGTGTGTAGCGCGTAGCTTTATGGCATGCTAATACTGTGCGCGTTGAGAGCAGGATGCGAGCAGGTCATCGAGAACAATTTTAACCGGACGGCAAGGCCAGTTGCATTCTACTTTACCAATCAGATAACCCGTCTTCTATCTAGGGCAGGTGGATTAGAAAAGTAGCCTAAAATTAGACCACCATCTATTTGTGTTTAGCCAACAAAGCCCTGCCCTAGCTGGCGGGGCTTTGTTGCCTCAATGTTTTATAAGGAGAACTTCCTATGTCACTTCGCTATCACAAACTTTTACTGCCTCTGGACGGCTCGCCTTTAGCAGAACAGGTACTCCAGCACTTGCCTTGGTTGGCAACGCCAGCCGAAACGGAACTTGTCCTAGTCAGCGCCATCGAAACCTGGCGCTACGCTGTGACCGGCTCGGAGTTTGCTTGGGTTGATATGCTTCCCTCCATTCGAGCGGGTACGGAAGAATATATGGTCGCCCAACGCCAGCAGTTACAACAGGCCGGCTATCGTGTCACCACGCTTGTCGTGGAGGGGGATGCCGCCCAGGTCATTCTCGATTTGGCACAAACGAGCGGCGCCGATTGTATTGTCATGAGCACGCATGGGCGCTCTGGCTTTGTCCGCTGGACGCTGGGTAGTGTTGCCGAGCGTGTTCTCCATGGCGCCCGCATGCCCGTCTTTCTGGTGCGCGCAACAACCGAACCACGCCAGCATAAATTGCAGACGATCTTGCTGCCCCTTGATGGTTCAGCCGTAGCCGAAAAAGCGTTGCCAGAGGCGCAGGCGCTGGCCAAGGCCAATGATGCGCATATCTTGTTGCTGCAAGTAATTCAAAGACTGGATGCAGGCAACCAGCAGATGCTCTTTAAGAATGAAGCTGCGGCCAAGGCCACCTTGGCGAAATGGCGTGCCGAGGCGGAAACTTACTTAGCTGGGGTTGCGCGCCGACTAGAGGCCGCCGGGGTAGCCAGTAACTATCGTGTGGTTGTCGACAACCCAGACCGCGCGATCTGTGCGCTGACGAAGGGGAACGGGGTCGATCTGATTGTCATGGGCACCCATGGCCGCACGGGCGTACGCCGTTGGGTTTATGGCAGTGTTGCCAACAAAGTATTGCGCGACGCCGGTTGCCCGCTGTTGTTGGTCCATACCTTACCAGAGGAATAACATTCAGTACGTTGGCTGATCGTGAAAGGCAAATCATCATGCAAGCGACAAGCCAGACAAACGAACGTTTAGAAGGCCCGCCTATTTTTGTAATCTCTGGCAGCACAGGCGCGACGGGTGAGTTGCTGACGCATACCGTACTCGCCCAATTTCGCGATGTGCATGTACCAATCCACATTGAAGCCCATGTCCATGAACCGCAGCAAGTCATCACGGCCGTAGCCAAAGCAGCTGCGGCCGGCGGGATCATTGTGCACACGATGGTCAATACTGTCTGTCGCAAGACCTTGGTGGAGGAAGCGCGACAAAAGCAGGTCTGCGCCTTTGACCTGTCTGGCCCACTGCTTGATCATCTAGCCCAGCAGCTAGGCCAAACGCCGATTGGCCAACCGGGCCTTTACCGCCAGTTACGGGCCGCCTATTACCAACGCATCGACGCGATCAATTTTAGCGTCGCGCATGATGATGGACAAC
>JBBRVA010000143.1:0-12655 GCA_038247295.1 Caldilineales bacterium
AAGATGCCTTTATGGCCAGTGTAGGCACGCCACCCAAGATCAACGTACCGATTTTCTATGATACTGATGGCAGCTTCCGCATTGCCGACTTGACCGAGGCCGAATTTACCACGCTGACCGGTATGCCGATGACCCCGCTGCACATGCAACCGAATGTGATCGCCGACTTCCAGCAGAAGGGGGTCAAGGATATTACGCTGTCAACCGACGCCGAGGGTCTCCATCTAACAATTAACGGCAGCCCGTTGCCTTACATCAGCTGGGCCGATGGCAAATTGAATCATCTGCTCGACCTTGCTGGCCAGATGGGCTTGTGGGATACGTTGGCGGATCAAGGCATGAACGTGGGCCAGATCACGGCGACCGTAGACCAGTTGCTGCCAATGGTGATGTCGACCGATTTTGACATCCACCTCTTCTTTCCAAGCTAAGGCTGTTACAAAGCAAAAATGATCCACGAAGTTTCACGAAGACTTGTTCGTGAAACTTCGTGGATCATTTAAAATTAGACAAAGTTTTAATGCCGCCAAACTGATGCGTACTGCGGTTGCACTCAGTTTGGCAGCATTATTTTGCGTAACGGCGCCACCCCACAGCGCGGCCTTGTACCCGCACTTTTTAGCTTCGCCCAGATCAACAGCCGGTAGTTAGTGCAGCCCACCTCGCCTGTATGTAGCTCGATTTTTCAAATCGAGCTACATACAGCGGTTAGCGCAACAACGCCGCACGCCCCACGGCACGCACAGCCGTGATCAAGGCGCGGATTTCCTCGACATTCAGACCCGTTGTACGCAATACGATTTCCAGCTCCGGCGTTTCGTCGGCCTGAATGCTTACTTTGTGGAGCCAAGGGCCAAAACGGCTTTGCAAATCGGTAAAGCCGTGGACCATCGCGCCCGGATTGGTGCCACGTGTCGCGTACGCACAATTGGCAAAATCCAGCCATTGTTGGCGCCACAAGGTAGCGCCAGAGTCGTGGCCTAACGCGCGCGCCGGAATTTGCCCACGCAGCCAGATCAGTTCAGCCCCAAGCTGTGCGCCCAACTTGCCGTGAATGATCATCCGCTCCCGCGGCCCCGTCAGCGAACGTAGCAACCACCCGATCAGATCAAGGTTTGATCGCGCGTGATAAGTAATGCTAAACTGTGTAAAGGGATCAGGCGCAGGTTCAAATTTGCCAAAAAAACCGCGTCGACCCGGGCCCCAGACGGGGATGACGCGGCCGCGGGCGCTGTCATTGAGGGCGTCTAAAATGGCTTGGCTACGCCGTCTGTTTTGCAACGCACCAGCCAACCAACCAAGCAACAAGCACAGGCTGATGCCACCAATCAGTGCCAACCAAGGGGTATCAAGTAGCCAGGTCCAATCATTTGTCATCATGCTTCACCAGCGACGCGCCATAAGCAATCAATCGCCCGCTGTCGCTTACCGATCTGGAGGGGTTATCGTGGATTTTAAAAACAATGTCACACGATTTTTGGACAGCAAGCGCATTGCCTACCAAGTGTTCACCTATGATTATGCAGCTGGCGTGCATTCTGCGGTGGAAGTGGCCGAAGCAATTGGCGTGCCGCCGCAACAAGTGTTCAAAACCCTGGTTGCCCTGGCCGACGAGCCCAACCGCAAACCGATGTTGGTGATTATTCCCGGCCCAGATACACTTGATTTGAAAGCACTGGCCAAAGCCACCGGCTACAAAAAGATTAAAATGGCCGCCCATGAACAGGCCGAAACATTAACCGGATTGCAAACGGGCGGGATCAGCCCATTGGCGCTGATCAACAAAGGGTTTGACATTTACCTTGATCAACAGGCACAAGATTTCGATAGCATTGCCGTAAGCGCCGGCCAACGCGGCGCCAACATCATGCTGCCAGTTAAGGCGCTGATTACCCTGACCCGTGCCCGCTTGATCCAGTTGAAAGTGTGATCGAAGGGTAAGGATTAGAGATTGGGTGAATTATCTCTAATCTCTAATCCTTACCCTTAGCGCGTCTCTGTCACCTTGCGCAAGCCGCGGGGGTGGTCTGGATCATAGTCACGCGCGTGGGCCAGATAGAGACCGAACAGTTGGCCGGGGACAATCGCGGTAATGGGCGAGAGCCATTCGGGCAACGAGGCCGCTAGCGGCAAAGGAATGCGTGCCTGGGCCAATGTCGCTGGGTCATCACTGATAACAATAGTTTCTGCTTCCCGTTGCTGCAACACGTCGATAAACGCCCGCATTTCGGGCAGCATGATGCCCGTGGGCGCAATGACAATCGCGGGAAAGCCGTGTTGAATTAGCGCCAGCGGCCCGTGCAGAAAATCGGCGCTGCTGTACGGCTCGGCCATGACGTAAGTTAGTTCCTTCAATTTGAGCGCCAGTTCGAAGGCGCTGGCATAATTATAGCCACGGCCGATCACGACGCATGCTTGCATATATCGATAGCGCTGGGCGATCTGAGCAACGGTATCGCGCACATTAAGTACATTCGCCACCGCATCCGGCACCCGATCAAGCGTGGCCAACATGGTGGCGTCGGCGGCCAGAGTAGCGCTCAATAGTGCGATTGCCATCAACTGGCTCGTATAGGTCTTGGTCGCCGCCACCGAACGCTCCACCCCCGCATGCAGTTCGATCACATGGTCGGCCTGTTGCGCCAGATCAGAATCGGCGATGTTGGTAATCGCAGCGGTCAACACACCTTGCCGGCGCGCTTCGGCCAGTACACTGACAATATCGGGGCTTTTGCCACTCTGGCTGATGCCAAGCACCAACGCATTTTTCAGGCGCGGCGGCTGCTTGTAAATGGAATAGAGGCTGGGCGTGGCCAGCGCGACCGGCAAGCCATTGATGGCGCCTAGCAGATAGTTGGCATAACGACCGGCGTTATCGCTTGTACCCCGCGCCGCAATCACCACATATTCGATCTGCCGGCGCTGAATGTCGGCCGCCAATGCCTGCACGGCTTGCCGTTCGTGCGCCAACAAAGTTCGCAGCACTTGGGGTTGTTCATGGATTTCATGGTAAAGATGAGATGTGTGCGGCATAATTCCGTCCTTGGGTGGGCGACAGGTGGTAACAATTGACAAACGACGATGGACGAACGACGATGGACGAACGACAAATACACATTACAAACCATCGTCTACTCCATTATAAACAACCTGGCAACAATGCCAGAATCGGCATATTGTTTAATCAAACAAAAGCGCTAAACCAATTTGTCTAGCAAAGGATCAACCCATGGCAAACAGAGTAGAAGAAACCGCGGATGGTCTCCAGTTGGAACTGGCAGGCGACCAGAAAATGTTACAAGAGCTGGCGCGCGACTTTACGCGCAAAGAGATTATCCCCAAAGCCGAGCATTATGACCGCACCGGTGAATGGCCGTGGGATATCTTTAACAAGGCGCGCCAGGTAGGGCTTGTCAATATCAACGTGCCGGAAGAATATGGTGGCATGGGTGCTTCAGTGCTAGAAGAATGCTTGGTGACTGAAGAAATGGCCTATGGCTGCTCTGGCATCCAGACCGCGCTGATGCTCAATCAACTCGCCGCACTGCCGCTCCTGATCGCCGGCAACGATGACCAGAAAACCCGCTACCTGACCCAACTAACCGAAGCAGGCAAAGTGATGTCCTACGCCCTCACCGAGCCAGATGCGGGGTCGGATGTGGCCGGTATCAAGACAACGGCGGTGCTCGATGGTGATCACTATGTGCTCAACGGCACCAAAACGTGGATCACCGACGCGCCTGTCGCCAGTTACTTTGTTGTTTTTGCCAAGACTGACCCGAACGGCGGCCACAAAGGCATGAGTGCGTTCGTTGTCGAGCGCGACTTTGCGGGTCTGAGCACGAGCAAGCCGCTGGAAAAGATGGGCCAACACGCGGCGCAGACCGGCATGGTTTACCTGGAAAACGTCCGGGTGCCCGTCGAAAATCGCCTGGGCAATGAGGGTGATGGCTTTCTGATTGCGATGAAGGTTTTTGACCGTAGCCGCCCGCCGGTGGCCGCCGCGGCTACGGGTGTGGCGCGCCGCGCCTTAGAGGAGGCCGTCAAATATGCCGGTGAGCGCACCACCTTTGGCAAACCGATTGCCCAGTATCAGGGCGTTGGCTTTATGCTGGCCGATATGAAAATTCGGGTCGAAGCGGCGCGCAGTTTGTTCATGAAAGCGGCCTGGCTCGTCGATCACGGCAAACGTAATACGATGGAAGCGGCGGTTGCCAAAGCTTACTGCGCCGACGCCGCCATGCAAAACGCCACCGACGCCGTGCAAGTCTTTGGCGGCAACGGCTACAGCAAAGAATATCCGGTCGAAAAGTTAATGCGCGATGCCAAAATCTATCAAATTTACGAGGGGACGACGCAGATTCAGAAGATGATTATCATGCGCGAACTTTACCGAGACGCACGGTAAGCGCAAAACGTGCAGGTGGCCATGCACATTCAAGGGATTGGAGATTGTTGATTGTAATCTTCAATGCCTAATCTCTAATCTCTTGAATCTAAATACGTGCCTATGCTGGAGTTCGCTTCACGGCCTTCACATAAAGCATGCGCTGGTCAAAGATCAGCTTTCCACCCTGGCGGCGCATGTTAAAGCCGGTCGCGTCCGTCTCTAGCCCGGCCTCGACCATCTCGCGTACAATGCTGCGGCTGTTGGGGTCGGATTGCATGTCGGAGAGCCAATTTTCCAGCTCACGCTCAAAGACGGCCACACTCTCGCCTTCAATCGCCAGCCCGGCGCCCGTCACCAACTTGCGATATTGTTCAGCGCTGCGCGCCGCGACATGGCTGGGGTTGCGGCGTGCTTCGATCGTATTTTGGGTTGCACGCTTAACCGGATCATCGGCACTGAGCAGATCGGCGAGGATAAAAGTGCCACCTGGCTTTAATAAGCGGGCAATCTCGCGCAGCAGCAATTCCGGTTTTTGGCTATGATGGAGCACCAATCGACAAAAAATCGCGTCGAAACCATCATTTTGGAAAGGCATACGTTGTGCCGGCGCCAGGCGGTAGCTTACGCGCGGCGCCGCCGGTGAATGACTACTTAAGCGCAGATACTCAGCGATTTCCAGCATCGAGGGGCTGATATCCAAACCGACCACCTCGCGGGCGCCTTCTTCAGCCAGCAAGAGCGCCAACCGCCCGTTGCCTGTTCCTACATCCAACACCCGCAAACCCGTTGGCAGATTGGCAAATTTCAAGAGATGACGCACCCGCTGTTCACGGCCCGGGTCGGTTCCATCACCATCGGCGGCGGTAATTCGATTATAAACCTGCTTGATGCGTTCCAGCTCTTCATCTACCGCATCAGATTCGGCCACTTGGGCTGGCTCTAGTGTACTCCGCGGCGGTATCAGCGCGGGCAAGGCATTATGCTCGCTCCGATTGGCGTACATCAAGGCCCATTGCCCTTTATGCAAGCCCACTTCGGAGATACTGGTATGATTGATCGACACCGCCAGTGAGTCGTTGCCACAGAGCGAGCGTAGAGTCGTAGCAATCGCGTTGCCATCCAGCACAATAGCGATCGTTTTGCCCCAATGATCATGCAGCAAATGTTCCAACGCCGTGCTTAATTTCTGTTTGAATTCAGCGTATTGGGCATCGCTAGCAAATTGATCTTTGACATGCAAGAGGGAAAACAACTGGGCTTGATTCGTGTTTGGCGTAGTGACGACGGGCGCAATACGGATTTGATAAGGCAGTTCTTGATGCACAACAACGGAGCGGCCAATCGCTTGCCCAATGCGCTGGGCGGTCAACCGGCTGCGCAACGGTGGTGCGCTGACCAGCACATCAATCCGTTCGTGGGTTACTAACCAAGCCGCTAAAGCATTGGTCTGTTCCCAACCGCGTGCGGTCAGACCGCTGTTTTCTACGCTCAGTTCCGCGTAGCGGCTGTGCATGCCTTCTGCCTGGCAGATCAGCAATAAGCGAACATCCAATCCATCGTTGCTGGAAGGGCGGTCCACTGTAGGCGGAACAAGAAACGGTCTTTGAATTTCAGTCACAATATTGAATCACAATTTTGATCATGGCAACTTTCAACCATAGTAACTCTAGCAATTGTAGTGGTGGTCTAATCCAGGAGCGAGGTAAACAAGGTAGCCTGTTTATAACAGCACCGCACATAAATTGTGCTTGATCATACCAAATTGGCTACGCGTTACAAAATTGCATCAATCGGCAATCGCAGGATAGGAAATTATGCCGCGGTAAAGCTTACTGCCCACTGCTATTTTATTTGCATTGACAGGCAAACTATTTTTCAGTACAATCTTGGCATCAGCTCAACACTTCTGTTCATCTGTCATTAACAAAGCTTGCTTCCCAACTTTACTTGTTAACGCAGATAAACACAATCGATCGCTCATCAGCCGGAAGTGGGTCAACCCAATATTTTGCCAACACAAAAAACAGCGGTTAGCCCACTTTTCACAGGTGAATAACAATCAATCGCTACGTAGGTAAAACCACATGACCGTTTTAAGGAGGCATAATGGCGAAGTATAGCACCGATCGGATCCGTAACGTCGCCGTCTTGGGCCACGGAGGGTCGGGTAAGACAACTCTCACCGAGGCATTGCTCTTCAAAACTGGTGTGACAACACGAATCGGACGGGTTGAGGATGGCACGACTGTGGCCGATTGGGAGCCCGAAGAGCAACGCCGCGGTCTATCGATCAACCTATCTGTAATCCCAATTGAGTATGAGAACCTAAAAATCAACTTGATTGACACACCAGGGTATCTGGATTTTTCTGGCGAACAGATCAGCGCGCTCCACGTCGCCGAAGCCGGTCTGATTTTGGTCGATGCTGTAGCCGGAGCAGAGGTTGGCACCGAATTGGCGTGGGATACCCTGAATGAACAAAAGTGTCCCCGCATTATCTTCGTTAATAAAATGGACCGTGAAAATGCTAATTACGAGCATGTAATCGATAGCCTGCACACAACGCTGGGCAATGCAAAAATTATTCCAATGCAATTGCCAATTGGGCAGGCCGATACTTTCCGTGGCGTTATCAGCCTGGTCACCATGAAAGCGTACATGGGCAAAGAGAGCAAAGAAGCGCCGATCCCGGAGGATATGTTGGCCGCAGCAGAAGCTGCGCATACGGCGATGGCTGAAGCGGCCGCCGAAACCGATGACGATTTGATTGTAAAATATCTGGATGGAGAAGATCTGGACCCCGAGGAAGTGCGCCATGCGCTCCACCAGGGTGTACGCAACGGGACGATTGCACCGGTCTACTTTGGCAGCGCAACCACCGATGTTGGTCTAGAGCGTTTGTTACAGGGCCTGGGACGCTACGTACCCGCGCCGGATGAACACCCGATTGTGGCGCAACAAGACGAAAACCCAATCGAGCTAAACAATGATCCCAACGGTCCCGTGGCGGCCGCCGTTTTCAAAACGATCATCGACCGTTACGTGGGGCGCATGAATTATGTGCGCGTCGTTTCCGGTACGTTGCACAAAGATTCGACGCTGATCAACGAGCGCACCAAACACAGCTATCGCATTGCCGGTCTCAGCATTGCGCGCGGCAAGGAATTGATCAATGTGAACGAGCTGGTGGCTGGCGACATTGGTGTCGTTACCAAATTAGAAGATTTGTTGACGGGCGATACCTTAACGAGTGCCGATCATCCAATCCAGTTGGCACGCGCCAATTACCCACGCCCCCTCTATTCGGTCGGCATCAGCCCAGCTACGCAGGCGGATAGCGCCAAGCTCGGCCATTCGCTCCACTTACTCACCGAGGAAGACCCAACCCTGCGTGTCCAAACCATCTCGGCCACGAAGCAGACCGTACTCCAAGGGATGGGCGAATCGCATGTCGATGTGGCAGTGCGCCGCCTAGAAACCAAATTCGGCGTCAAGGTAGAAACTTCTATGCCCAAGGTACCCTATCGCGAGACAATTACCAAAATTGCCTCGGCGCAGTACCGGCACAAAAAACAGACCGGCGGCGCCGGCCAGTTTGCCGAAGTGCATATGCGCGTAGAACCGTTGACATCTGGTGAGGGCTTTGAGTATGTCAGCGAAGTTTTTGGCGGTGTGATCAGCGGCGTCTTCTTGCCTTCGATTGAAAAAGGCGTTCGGCAAATGCTTAATCAAGGGGTAATCGCCGGTTATCCGGTTGTTGATGTCAAAGCCGTCGTCTATGATGGCAAGGAACATCCGGTTGATTCGAAAGATATTGCCTTCCAGACCGCCGGCCGCGAAGTCTTCCGCCAGGCGATGAAGGAGGCCAGCCCAGTTTTGCTGGAACCGATCTATCAGGTCGATGTAACCGTGCCCGATGAATACATGGGCGATGTGATGGGCGATTTTAACACGCGGCGTGGACGCGTCCAAGGCATGGACCAGAAAAATAACCGCACAGTGATCCATGCGATGGTGCCGCTGGCCGAAATCTTACGGTATGGCACCGATCTACGTTCGATGACCCAAGGTCGCGGGGTCTATACGATTGAGTTTGATCACTTCGAGCACATGCCCTCTTATCTGGCCGAGACCGTGATCTCACAGCATAAGCATGAGGATCATGAAGAGTGAGATGGTAGGATGACAAGATGACGCCGACCTGCGGTCGAACGATGACAGGTTGACAGGTTGACGCGAGGAACAATCGACCAGCATAAAATAAAGACAAAACAGGTCAGCGTACGATGCGCTGACCTGTTTTAATAATTATAGGACTTACGCACCGGGAACGCCGCCATCCCTGGCGGCTGCCGGCAAAATGCCGGCGCTCCCAGGTGAAGCTGCGTAAGTCCTAAATTAAACATGCGATAACAAGACGATTCGATGCGCACTATGCTGCCATCCCTGCATCTTGTCATCGTCCGACCGCGGGCCGGCGTCATCCTACCATCCTACCAATCGGCCAGTGCCTGGCGCATTTCAACAACGACGCGACTGTACTCATCTTCAATTTCGTGGACAAGGTTGCCCTGGCTCAACTTGTCTTGCATATTATTCGCCAGCGTCGCTTCCAATCCTTCGCTCAACTTTGCCATGCGCATTGCGCCAAAGGTTGCGGCACTCGATTTCATACTGTGGGCGGGCAAAAAAAGTTTGGCCATATCATCGGCCTGCAAAGCGCGCTGCATGGCCTGAATCTGACGCAATGCTTCAGATAAAAAGGTTTCTACCAAATCGGTTAAAACTTCCAGATCATCGTCTGAAATCATTTCCGCTAAATTTTGCAAAGCGCCGTCGGCTAGCGTAGAAAGTTCTGCTGGTAGTGGTTGATTGTCGCCAAGTTGATTGTCGCCAAATAGCCAGTGTTGCTCATTCTCATCCACACCGTAGTATGAGGCGGATGGCTGCGCTGATTGAGGTTGCATAAATGCCATACTCCATTCCATTTAGAATTAAGTTTGAGCGCGGTAAAATCGACCAGAGCATTGGTTTGTAAGTTGACGACAGGCGACAATGCCATAGGCGCTAACAGCCTGTAGATCACCTACAGCAACGATTTGGTGGCCAGACTTTCGGGAGTTTACGCAGAAAACTTACCCGGCCAACCCATTATATCACATAAAAAATCGAATGGCTTCCGCCAAATGTATTAAATTTTTCATTATAGCTTCAAAATATAGGCGCGTTACGTTCTATTTTCCCCAATTACAATTTTTCCCTACAACAAAGTAAAGCACGCCGCTAGATTTTGCGGGATGATCCTGTTCAGCTATAATGGGCGCAGTCCAGCCGGCGACCGTCGTCGGCTGATTTTTTTGTAATTAATCTAGCCAATCCAACGAGTGCCAAGCTGGTACAATTTTTACCCCAGTAAAATGTTCTTGTGCTGCTCGTTACTATAACTCAGTCTACGCAGGCCAACAAGATGGGCACAGGAATTGTTTGACCTTTATCGCCTATCTTTCAAAGCAGAAAAATGCGTATGATGAGCAACAACGCTAAGGATTCTCACCATGCGCAGTGGGCTTGGGTTGATTCTGCAAGTGCTCTATACCGTGAGTGTGACCGGTTTGGCGCTTTATGGCTTTCAGGCCATTTGGTTATTGTTTAAATTATGGCAAACGCAGGGCAAAAACAGGGAACGGAGAAATCAGCATGTAGAAATGATCGGGCAATCAGTCCATTCTACAACAGGAATGCCGATCATATGGCCAAAAGTGACGATCCAATTACCCGTTTATAATGAACGCCACGTAGTAGAACGGTTGATGGACGCCTGCGCCAATCTGAATTATCCAGCCGACAAATTACAGATTCAAATATTGGATGATTCAACCGACCAAACAACGGCCATTATCGAGCGGCGGATCGAGTATTGGCAGGCACGCGGCATCAAGATCGAAGCGGTGCGCCGCGCCGATCGCCAAGGTTACAAAGCCGGGGCATTGGCGCATGCGCTTCCCCTCGCCAACGGCGAATTCATTGCGATCTTCGATGCCGATTTTGCGCCACCCAGTGATTTCTTGCAACGCACGCTGCCTTATTTTGCTGGCAGTGGGACGACACTAGGTTTTGTCCAGGCGCGCTGGGGCCATTTGAACAGTGATTACTCACCGCTGACCCGCAGCCAGGCCCTGGCCCTGGATGGCCACTTCGTTGTTGAGCAAGCCGGTCGCCAGGCCGCGGGTTATGCTTTTGGTTTCAATGGTTCGGCGGGGGTTTGGCGACGCGCCTGCATCGAAGATCAAGCCGTGGGCGGCTGGCAGACGGATACATTGTGCGAAGACCTGGATTTGAGTTATCGCGCCCAACTGGCGGGCTGGCAACCTTGTTATTTGAATGATTTGGAAGCGCCCGCCGAAATCCCTGTGCAACTGATTGCGTTTAAACGTCAACAGGCACGCTGGGCGCAAGGTAGCATTCAAACCTTGCGCAAAATGGGCCGTACCGTGTGGCTTTGCCACTGGCCACTGGAAATGCGTTTAGCTGCCCTCTTTCATCTGGGCAGCTATTTGATCCATCCGCTGCTTTTGGTACTCCTCCTGGTTACACTGCCATTGATGCTGCTCGATGTTGATCCGGCCCCGCATCTGGCGCTGCTCAGTTTGCTCTCGTTTGGTCCACCGGTGCTCTATGCCGTCGCCCAGATTCAATTGCATCCCGACGACTGGTGGAAACGATGGAGCTATCTGCCTGTACTCACGTTGCTGGGCACGGGAATATGTCTCAAAAATAGCATTGCCGTCTGGCAAGGGCTTTCCCAAACTGGCGGTCAATTTCTGCGCACACCCAAATTTCGCGTCGAAGCGACGGGTGATCGCTGGCAACAGAGCAATTATCGGCTAGCCATTGAGGCCGTCACTGTGGGCGAACTGATCTTGATGCTCTATGCCTTGCTAACCGTCGTCACGGCCTTGCTGCAGGGTCGCTGGTGGACCGCCCTCTTCCCCCTGATCTACGCGGGTGGCTTCGGGGTCATGATCTTTGTGGCGCTTTGGCAAGCACAGCCCGTAAAAACCGGCCAATCAGAAGCATATCGCCGGCGGAGCGAACCGCCGTTGCTGCCAGTCGAACCAGAATTTCCGCGCCAATCTTGAATAAATTCCATGCACACTGCGCCATTCCAACTGGGCATGGGGGCGATTTGAGCCAGCGCGCAGCGAACGCTTAGCACGCTAAGATGGTACTTTCTTGTCAAATACACCTAAAAACGGTATAATAGCTTGATATTCGACGTTTCATTAGTCATAAAGGGCTCATCTATGATAAGTGTGCAAACCGATATTTTGCTGTTGGGCAAAATCTTATGTTTGCTCGCTTTCGGCTGATGAGCGTCATAAAAAAGCGAGCAACGCCTTATGTCTACCAATCCGAACCAAAATACCTGGCAAGAAAATCCCGACGATATAATCATGTTGGCCAATCGCTCCAAGCATAATTACATCTTAGAGTTGAGCACCGGTCTCTGCCGCTTAGATGCTGGCCGGCGTCTGCGTACGTTGCGGTCCATCCTTAAAATCAATCAGGTCAAAGACCTGATTGATAAGGGTGATTTGGTTATTGAAAACTAAGGAGTCGGAAAACGGGAAACGGGATGCGGAAGTCAGCAGCACTGAATCCCGTTTCCTGTTTCCCGTATCCCTAACCCAAAAATCTATGGCTACACTTTTACTCATTGACGGTCATTCTCAAGCCTATCGCGCTTTTTTTGGCATGAAGGCGCCCCTGACGACGCGCACCGGCGAACCGACCGGGGCAGTCTACGGCTTTGCGCGCAAGTTGCTCAGTGTGATCAAGGAGTATCAGCCCGAATATGTCGCCGTTGCTTTTGATCTGGGTGACACCTGGCGCCACGCCGAGTTCGAGCCGTATAAAGCCACCCGCGACATCATGCCCAGCGACATGCGCAGCCAGATTACACGCATCCAAGAGCTGTTGCATGCCTTTAATATCCCGATTGTCACCTATCCCAATTACGAAGCAGATGATGTGCTGGGCACACTGGCCTGCCAAGCCGCAGCCCAAGCAACCGATGTTCTGATCCTTACCGGTGACCGCGATATGTTCCAGTTGGTCAGCGAGCGCATCAAAGTGCTCTACACGGCCGGTGGTCCCAACCCCATTACCAGCGTCTATGGACTGGAAGAAGTACAAGAGCGCTATGGTCTGACGCCGCAACAATTTATCGACTTTAAGGCGCTCACCGGTGATACTTCCGACAAC
>JBBRVA010000144.1:0-12632 GCA_038247295.1 Caldilineales bacterium
AGCGCACCCGTTGCCCTGCTGTGGACAGATGGCCGCGTTGAAGGCGCAATGCGTTGGGCTGGCGTTGTAGCCGGCTTGATCTATGTCTTCATCCCGTATCATCTGCTCGACATGTATGTACGGGCCGCGCTGAACGACACGTTATTGCTGGCCTGGTTCCCCTGGGTTTTTTTAGCCTTTGATCGACTATTAACGTTGGGACGCACGCCGGGTTGGCAGCGACGCCTGGCCTTGGCTGCGCTCACTTTAGCCGGCACGCTCTTAACGCATACCTTCGCCTTGATCTCCTTTGCGCCGCTGCTGGTGACCTTTGTCCTCTTCCATCTCGTACTTGCCTGGCGCAACCGATCCCCCAATCTGCTGGCGCACATCGGTTTGGCGGCCGCTGCTGGCGTGGGCGCGCTCTTGCTCTATGCCTGTTTTCTGTTGCCATTACTGGTCGAGGGGCAACACCTGCAGCAACAGGTCTATGTAACCGATACCTACGATTTTCGTAACCATTTTGTCTATTGGGGTCAGTTTTTTAGTCCACTTTGGGGGTTTGGCTATTCGGATGATCCGACTGGCGCCAACGATGGCATGAGTTTTCAGGTCGGCGCACTGGCCGTGCTGCTCTTGGTGGTAGGGATTACGTTGCTGTGGCGCACTGCCCAGCCGCGAGCCTATCTGCTCTATCTGATTGGGGCAACAGTGGCGCTCTTGCTGCTCATGACACCGCTGGCTGCCCCAATTTGGGAAGCCATGCCGGCGTTGGGCGTAATTCAGTTTCCCTGGCGCTTGTTGGCCCTGGTCGCCTTTACACTGAGCGGGTTAGCCGGCTTGGTGATCTGGCACCTGTCTGCGCAATTAGTAAGCTCCGAACAGACTGGCGGCGCACTGTTGATTGGTTTGCTGGCTATCTTTAGCAGCTATAGCTATATCAACGCGCCGTTGCAAGCAGTGGAAGCGTGGCGCGAGGATGGGCGCGCCATCTTCCGCTTTGAACGTGAACACCCGGATATGATCGCTTACACCGAATGGGTGCAAGAGCCATTCAGCGAATCGCCGATGACGCCGGATTATATGGCGGAAGATTATGCGGAAGTGGCGGGCGAAAATGACAGGTTAACGCGCCTCTCGATTGTGGGCGGCGCGGGCGCCGTGATCAGCAACTACAGCCGCGGCTCGAGTATGGGCGGTGTTGTGCGCCTGGAGCAAGCGGCAACTGTACGTATCAACCTCTTTTATTTTCCTGGCTGGCAGGTACAGGTGGATGGCTTGCCTGTGACTCATCGGGTCTCCGATCCCAGTGGTCTGCTCGAAGTAGATGTGCCGGCGGGCGAACACCGGATCGACGTGCGTATGGGGACTACGCCTGTGCGCAGATTAGGGGCGCTGATCTCCTGGGCTATGTTGCTGATTGTGGTCGGGCTTTGGGGTTGGCCCAATTTGCGCCCACGGATTCCGCAATCAGGCTCTGCAATACGGCGCGACTGATGGGGCCATGGGGCTTTAGGGTAATGGCGCGCGCTGTTGCATCTGTTTCTGGTTGATCAATGGTAATTTGTAGATAATCAGCGGGCAGTAGAGCGGCGACACGCTCTGCCCATTCGATGACGACGATCGCGTCATCACGGTCCAGAATCTCTTCCAACCCAAACGTGGCGGCATCCAGATCGGCCGTAATATTTTGATCGCCCAACCGGTAGCTATCGATGTGGATCAGGCGGTGTTGATCTGGCGTTGTGTATTCATTGACCAACATAAATGTAGGACTTGTTACGCGGGCCGTGATGCCCAAACCGGCGGCGATGCCTTGGGTTAGCAGGGTCTTGCCCGCGCCCAGGTCACCGTGCAGCGCAACAGTTTGCCCAGGGCCGAGCAAACGGCCCAATGCCTGTCCCAGCGCGTAGGTTTCGGCCGGGGCGTGGGTGAAAATCTGATAGGAGCGTGAAGTTTCGGTTTGTGCAGTATCAGTCATAACCTGTTGTTGATTGTGAAGATCTAGGGTCGATGCCAGTTATGCTTCATTCTATCATAGTTGGGCTAGAATTTTGCCAATGAATGGCTCCCCTTTGTTATCCTTTCGCTGCGCCATATGATCGTCTATAATCACCTTTCAATGTAACCAAATTCGTCTATCGCAGATTCGCTATCTTTCAAAACAATTATGCCAACTCAACCTAGCTTTACCCATATTGAAACGCTCGCCGTGCATGCCGGCCATCAGATCGACCCTGGCAGCGGCGCAGTGACCGCACCGATCCATCTCTCGACCACGTTCGAGCGCAGTGCGGATGGCAGTTATGCCGCCGGTTATGTCTACTCGCGCAGTGATAATCCAAATCGACAGGCATTGGAAACTTGTCTGGCTGCATTGGAGGGCGGCGCGGCGGCGTTGGCCTTTTCTTCTGGCATGGCCGCGACGACCGTTGTCTTCCAGGCATTGGCGACAGGTGACCATGTGATTGTGCCCGGCGATGTCTATTTTGGCACGGGCAAAGTGGCGCAAGAGATCTTTGGCCGTTGGGGATTAACCTGTTCGGTGGTCGATCTAACCGACCTGGATGCAGTGCAGGCCGCCATACAACCGAACACCAAACTGATCTGGGTGGAGACGCCTTCCAATCCTCTGCTCAAAATCACGGATATTGCCGCCGTCAGCGAAATCGCCCATGCTGCTGGCGCGATCTGCGTGGTGGACAATACCTGGCCTTCGCCGATCTGCCAACAGCCATTGCGTCATGGCGCTGATGTTGTGATGCATTCGACGACCAAATATCTGGGCGGCCACAGCGATCTGCTTGGCGGCGCGCTGATATTGCGTGATAACCCTGAACTCTACGCTCGATTGCGTACAATTCAACAGTGGGGTGGCGCGGTACCTTCGCCGTTTGATTGTTGGCTGCTGCGGCGCAGTATTACCACCTTGCCCTACCGCATCCGCGGTCACTGTGCCAATGCACAACAGGTTGTCGACTTTTTGCAAACCCATCCGGCGGTGGCGGCCGTGCATTATCCAGGGCTGGCAAGCCACCCTGGCCATGCCGTGGCAAAAAAGCAGATGGCAGACTTTGGCGGCATGTTATCAATTCAAGTCTACGGCGATGCTGCACGCGCCGCGGCTGTAGCTGGGGCAACGAAAATTTTTACCCAGGCTACCAGTTTGGGCGGCGTGGAAAGTTTGATCGAACACCGCTTTTCTGTCGAAGGCCCCACCAGCCGCACCCCGCCCAATCTGTTGCGCATCTCGATTGGTCTCGAGCACCCAGCAGATCTAGTTGCCGATCTGGAACAGGCATTGATGGCCGAGTAGGAGCTCGTCAACAGTTGTACTATAAACGAAGTGCGGTTGGGGTCGCCCTCAACCGCACTTCGTTTATACCCAATCAATCTGCAAGTCAGTCAATCCAATCCTGGTCCAAGAGCGATGATTTTGCTTGTTATGTCGCGCAATCTATGCGCCTTGGTGCCGGTGGATATGTTCAAGCTATGCCCAGTCTATGGATGCTACGACTCGTTATTCTGGAATCAAAACCGTATCGATGACGTGAATGACACCGTTAGAAGTTTCAATGTCCACTGTGGTTACGGTCGCGTTATTGATCATAACCGTATCACCATCGACCGTAATCGTCAGGGTGCCACCGCCCACAGTTTCCACCGTCTGGCCATTCATTGTTACGACATCGGCGGCCATCACCTTGCCGGCCACAACGTGGTAGAGCAAGATGTTGGTCAGATCACCGGTCGGGTCGGCCAAGAGGGCGTCGATCGTGCCGGCGGGCAGCGCCGCAAAGGCGTCATCGGTGGGGGCAAAGACCGTGAATGGGCCTTCGCCTTGTAGGGTTTCGACCAGGCCGGCTGCTTCTACGGCGGCGACAAGGGTCGTGAAGCTGCCGGCGGCAACCGCTGTTTCCACAATGTCACCCATTGCAGCGCTTTCTGACATGGTGTCGGTCATGGCCATGGTGTCGGTCATCGCCATCGTGTCGGTCATGGCGGCGCTATCACTCACCGCTTCTTCAGCCGGCGGTAGGATGACGGCATCGATCACATGGATGACACCATTCGAAGCCACGATATCGGTCGTTACGATATTCGCATCGTTGATCTTCACACTGCCGTCGGCGACGGTGAAGGTAACCGGTGAACCTTGGACGGTTTCAGCGGTCAAACCATCGGTGACATCGGCTGCCATCACCTGACCCGGTACGACATGATAGAGCAAGATCTGGGTCAGTTGGCCCTGCGGATCAGCCAGTAGCGTGTCGAGGGTGCCGGCCGGCAAGGCAGCAAATGCCTCGTCGGTGGGGGCGAACACGGTAAATGGTCCTTCACCCTTTAGGGTTTCCACCAAGCCAGCCGCCTCAAGCGCAGCTGCCAGTGTGGTGAAACTGCCCGCCGCTACCGCGGTGTCAACAATGTCGGCCACTTCCGGTGCTGCTTCTTCGGCCGGCGCTTCGGTGGCTTCGGCCGGTGCTTCGGTGGCTGCGGGTGCTGCTGGCGCTGCGGCTGGTGCACAGGCGGCAAAGACCAGGCTGGCAATCAATACAAAAGTAAGAACGATAGAACGTTGCATGCTTTCTCCTTATTGAATCATGTGTTGAATGGTGTGTTGAATGGTGTGTTGAATGGTGTGTTGAATTGTGATTTGAATGGGTCAATCCAGGTTGCCTTAATATACAGGTCTAAAGCAACAGCCAGAGCAAGGTGCGTTGTCTGGCAAAATATTTGATTCTTGCTTGTACGTATTTTGTTCGAATGTTTTGCAAAACATGAACAAATTATATTTCGCCCTGGTATTATAGCGGTGATATTTCTTCCAATCTCTGTTATATTGACGTATATTGACGTATATTGACAAATTGAAAGCTTAAGCAGCTATTTCTGCACCAATTAAAACCAGACCGAGCAATTATCTCGATCTGGTTTAATTTTGGTCAGTTTTACGCTAAAAGTGGATCGTTGTGCGCAAACAGAGGCTGTTTGTTAGCTGTGTACGGAGGAATAAATGCTACGAGTGTATAACTGGCTCGCGCTCGGCCTGGGCCAAGCCGTAGGCGCGCGAAACAATGTAGAGGGGGCGCGCCTTAACTTCGTCATAAATGCGGCCCAGGTATTCGCCGATGATGCCCAGAAAGATCAGTTGGATGCCGCCCAGAAAGAGCACACTGACCAATGTGGTGGCCTGACCAGCAAAGGCACTGCTGCCCGAGAGACGCAGAAAAATGGTGAGGACAATCCCGACCAGGCTAACGAAAGCCAGTGCAAAGCCAAAATAGGTGGCCAATTGTAAGGGCAAGTAGCTGAAACTGGTAATCGCATTGAGGGCAAGGCGCAGCATCTTGCGCAGCGGGTACTTTGTTTCACCGGCATAGCGCTCGGCCCGTTCGTACTCCACGCCGATCTGTTTGAAACCAACCCAACTGCTCAACCCGCGCATAAAGCGATATTTTTCGCGCAATTGGCGCATGGCCAACACGACGCGCCGATCCATCAAGCGGAAATCGCCAGCATCGAGGGGGATATTGACGTCCGAAATTCGTTGCATCAGCCGGTAGAAGAGTTTGGCGGTCGTAAGCTTGAACCAGGTCTCGCCTTCGCGTTTGGCGCGCACGGCATAGACGACTTCGTAGCCGGCCCGCCATTGCTCGATCATACGCAACACCACATCGGGTGGATCTTGCAGATCGGCATCCATCACAATGACGGCGTCGCCTTCGGCATAATCAGCGCCGGCGGTGATAGCAATTTGGTGGCCGAAATTTTTGCTGAAATCGATCACTTTAACGCGCTCATCTTGGGCGCGCAGCTCGATTAACATCTGTAAAGATCGGTCGTGGCTGCCGTCGTTGATACAGATCAACTCCCAACTTGCGCCGGTGCTGTCCATCGTCTCGATCACGCGACGATACAACTCCGGGATCACGGCTTCTTCATTCCAAATTGGTACGACAACCGAGAAAACAGGTCTCACCCGCACGCTTGTATTTGTCATTCTGCAATCGTAATCGAAAAGGCATTCACTGGTCAAAATGTAGGTGAATTACTGTGCAACATAAACGTCTGGCCTACGTATTGGTAGCTGATTGGATCGATGATAAACTGCGGGCAACCTGATTAATCGGGTGCTAGTGGTCCTATAAACTAGACTATTGATCCACAAATTGACGCAAAATTGGCTGGATGCTAGACTTTGGAAGCGGGCTGGCAGACATATTCCCAGCGCTGTTGCACTGTTTATGTAAGAAGTTAAATGAGTGAGATTGGAGATTAGGCATTGGATAGGAGTCATACGTAAACACTTAATTAATCTCCAATATCCAATCTCTACTGTCGATTATCCAATCCATCAGGTAATAATATCGCATTGAGCAAACTAAACAACAGTACGTTATCCCTAATGTCCAGCGCCGATCTGGCGGGCAGCCGTCCTATTTTCCCCAAAGTGCCGGGCAATACGCTGCTTACTAGTCTAGAATTACCTAGCTTTCGTCACAAGCGTCTATTATTCAACCGCTTGGGCTATCCCGGCCAGGTGCATGTCTACCAGGCCGAGTGCCGCGCCGGCGAGCGTTTGCGCGTGCAAATGCTGGTGCCGGTCTTGCCATTGGGCGGCTCTGTAGTGCCGGCCTTTGCCGTGGTGGCGCAAAGTTTGCCGTACAGCGCCGATGTGCATAAGTTACCTTTAGATTTACCCGCCGGTTACAGCGCAGTGGTTGCGCCACCGCCCACGGAATTAGTGACGCCGGTGCGCGATATGCTTACCCATGTCCGCTATTATCCCGGCCCGCTGATCGACACCCGCACTCTGGTCGGTGGCCGTTGCTATATTATTGTTTGGAGCCCACATAATCACATGGGCAAATATGTGCTGCAAATCGGGCATGGCTGGCCCTGGCGTTGGACCTACTGGCTCCAAGTGCCGCGCTTCTGGTGGCAGATTCGTGGCTGGTTTGGCCTCAGCCGGGCCGCCGCCTATTGGGCCGTGGCCGGGTTTTTACTGTTAGGGTTTATCGCGACGCTGGGTGTGAGAAGACGGCGCGGGGGGCAAGCAGAGAGCGAATGACAGGATGACTCAGGGAATCCTATGTCATCTTGTCATCCTGTCATCCTGTCATCTTGTCATCCCTTCATCTTGCCGTACTATTATTCAAGGATACTCATCATGAGAATTGTTCTTTATCTGGGCAAAGGTGGCGTGGGCAAAACCACGGTGGCGGCGGCATCGGCGCTACGCAGCGCCGAATTGGGCTATCGCACCCTGGTGGTGAGCACCGACATTGCCCACAGCCTGGCCGATAGTCTAGATACACCATTAACTGGTGAACCGAAAGAGGTGGCGCCTAATCTTTTTGCCCAGGAGATCAACGTGCTGGATGAAATTCGCCAGCACTGGGGGCAGATGCAAGGTTATGTCGGCAATTTGTTGAGTCGGCAGGGCATGAGCAAGGCGATTGCCGAAGAGATGGCAATTATCCCCGGTATGGAAGAAGTCGTCAGCTTGTTGCACATCAACCGGCAGGCGCAAGAGGGCAAGTTCGACCGCGTGATTGTCGACGCCGCGCCCACAGGTGAAACCATCCGCTTGCTAACCGTGCCGGAAAGTTTTCAATGGTACATGGCGCGGCTTTCTGGCTGGGGCGACACTCCGCTGCGCATGGCCGGTGGTCTGTTGCGCAAGCTGATGCCCGATAAAGACCCCTTTGCTGGGCTGGAAAACCTCGTAGCTGGGGTGCGCGAATTGCAGAAAGTCTTGGTCAACCCAGCGATTACCAGCTACCGGGTTGTGCTCAATCCCGAGAAGATGGTGGTGAAAGAGGGCGCACGTGCCATCACCTACCTATCGCTTTTTAACTATCCGGTCGATGCCGTCGTGATCAATCGGATCCTGCCCGGCATTGTAACGGATGGCAAGGGCAATGTGACATTGACGCAACCGAGCAGCGATGCATATTTGCGCCATTTGCAGGAGATCCAGACCCACTATCTGGCTGAGATCGAGCGCGATTTCTATCCCTTGCCCTTCTTGCGCGCCTACGCATCGGACAAAGAAATGGTCGGGATCCCCACGCTGCGTACGTTGGCGGCCACGCTTTTTGCCGAGCGTGATCCCGGTGAAGTCTTTTTTGTGGGCCAGGCCCAACAAATTATGGAAGAAGGGGATGACCTAATTCTCAAATTGCCACTGCCTACATTAGAATTAGAGAAAGTGAAGTTAACCAAACGCGGCGATGAGCTTTTTGTGACTATCGGCAATTTTAAGCGCGAACTGCTTTTGCCTTCCGTACTGGCGCAACGCAACGCCAGCGGCGCTATTTTTACGAATGGCGTGCTCCAAGTGCGTTTTCCACCGCTGCAAGCCGCCTAAAATTTGGAAGCATAATCGATGAAACTCTTATCTAATTCGCTCGCTCTAACCGTGGGTTCGGCCCTTAGCGCACAAATTAGCCTGCGGATAGGTAATCTCCGGCAGCCGCGGCCGATGCCGCACCAATTTGCCAAAGCGCTGGATCATCCGCTGCGCTTGAAATATCGCAACCCAGCGGAAACCCTGGGTTTATTTGGCATCACGGCTGGTATGACGGTGCTCGATCTGGGGTGTGGCGCTGGTACATTTACGGAAGAGGCCGCCCGCATGGTGGGTGAAGCGGGTTACGTGCATGCCGTCGATATCCAAGCGCCCCTCATCGAGCAGACTCGGCAGCGGATTACGGCGGCGGGTCTGAGCAGCCGCGTGCAACTGCATTGCTCGGGTGCTTACCAATTGCCGCTAACCGACAGCAGTGTCGACCTGGCCCTGCTGATTGCCACCCTGCCCCAAATCCCCAACAAACTACTAGCGCTGGCCGAACTCAGCCGTGTGTTGAAACCAGGCGCGCGCCTGGCCGTGAGCGAAGAACTCCCCGATCCCGCCTATGTGCCGCCCATCATCACTCGCCAATGGCTTACCGATGGCGGCTTTCGCTTTGGCGGCCAGACGGGGACGTTTTTCTGCTATTATATGCTTTTTATGAACGAGAAATAGGGAAACAGCAACGAGCTTCGCCAACTTCCTCTGTCCATATCCCATTTCCCTAATCCTGTTTCCCGACTCCCTATTTTTGGAACCCAACTTCCTTCATCGGACAAAACTTCATGGTAGACTCAAGTATCGATTTGTCCTTACCGTATATCACGGCTAGTTTGCCCGGGATTGGCGGCGAATTACGTGCTAGTGCCGATCACTTCATTGTCGAAGAGCTGCCGCTTTATGAGCCGCAAGACGAAGGACAGCATCTTTACGTTAATATAACGAAGGTCGGCCTGACCACCAAAGAGGTGCAGCGTCAACTGGAACAACTTTTCCGGTTGCGGCAGGGGACGGTCGGTTTTGCGGGTATGAAAGACAAACATGCCCGCACTACCCAAACCTTTAGCCTGCTGATTGGTCATCAGGATGAGCACTTTCTTACCGAGGCTACCGAGCGTATTCGGAATACGTTGCCGGTCACACTAAATTGGGTGCGTTTGCATAAAAACAAGCTGCGCACTGGTCACTTACTTGGCAATCGCTTTCAGATTACGGTCACCAATCTTGGCATTGCGCCGGATGAGGCCATGCAGCGTGCGCAACGGATTATTGATCAGCTGCACAGTACAGGGTTGCCCAATTATTTTGGGCCGCAGCGACTAGGGCTGGCGGGTGTCAATGTTGTACGGGGCTGGGAAGTTTTGCTCGGCCATAAGCGTGTGCAGGATGGTTGGCTGCGACGTTTCTTGATTTCTTGCTACCAAAGTTATTTGTGTAATCGTTACCTGGCGCGTCGCGTTGAAAATGGCGCTTTCGAGCATTTATTAGCGGGGGATGTGGCGAAAAAATATGCAACTGGCGGCATGTTTGACGTAGCTGATGTGGTTGTAGAGCAGCCACGCTATGCTGCCCAGGAGATTAGCTTTACGGCGCCGATGTACGGACCTAAGATGTGGCTGGCGCAAGCGGAAGCGGCTTTGCTTGAGGCCGAGATTTTAGCAGAAGCCGAGATCACCCTCGATCATCTGCAGCGGGCGAAGATTGAGGGCACCCGGCGCTTAGGCCGGTTGCTCGTGTCTGAACTGCAAATGAAAAAGGTTGAGGATGGCTTATGTTTTGACTTTTCGTTACCCAAGGGTGCGTTTGCCACAACCGTTTTACGTGAATTGATGAAAGTTGATTTGCACACAGAGTTCATCACTGCCATTGATACTGGGGGAGATGATGACTAACTTTCGAATAGATAGGTAAAAGAATGCGCAAAAACAAACTGGCTGCCAGCAGCAGCAATCGACAAGATAATGGGAATCAAGAGACAGCAACCATGAAACTACCACTCTTTCCACTCAACCTGGTGCTTTTCCCAGGTATGGTGCTTCCCCTGCATATCTTTGAACCGCGCTACCGCGCAATGATCAACTACTGCATTGAAGAAAAACGACCCTTTGGTGTAGTTTTGATCGATGAAAACGAGCACGGACGTGGGGATGTTGCGCCTTATCGTGTTGGCACCGCTGCCCGCATTGAGCGCGTGGAAAAGCTGGAAGATGGGCGCATGAATATCACCGCGGTTGGCATGGAGCGTTTCCGGGTCCAGGAGCTGCACTACGATCATAGCTACCTGACCGGCACGGTGGCGCACTTCCCGGTGGTCAATGGCAGCACAAAAAGCGCGGCCGATTTGTCGCATCAGATCCGGCCGCGCATTCTGGAATATGTGGAGTTGCTAGCGAAAGCCAGCAATGTCGAGCTTCATCTGGATCGCCTACCGGAAGACCCGACCACGTTGGCCTATCTGATTGGTATTGCCCTGCAAGTGGGCAACGAACAGAAGCAAAAGGTGCTGGCCCTGCCCGGCATTCCAGAAATGCTGGCGCGTGAAAAATATCTGCTCTCGCGCGAAATCCTCTTGTTGAAATATATGGTTGATACACAAGCGCAAGTCGAAGAGATGAATACGGGGCCGACTGGCTGTATTTTCCCCAATTAAAAGCGGGTAGACGGTAGACAGTAGACGGCTAAATACACCGTACACGCTGTCTACTGATTACTGGCAACTAGTGGTAGAAAAATTTGGTAATCTCCTACCACTGTGTTATACTGTTCTGCCTACGGGGGATTAGCTCAGCTGGCTAGAGCGCTACGTTGACATCGTAGAGGTCACTGGTTCAAGTCCAGTATCTCCCACAGACATTTGATTGAGTAGTTAATTAAACATTTGTAACACGTTGATCAGGACGAGTAGGAAGGTCCTGCGCCTTAGCAGAGAGCAACGGTCACCGGCTGAAAGCCGTTGCAAGGGCAGCTTTCCCAAAACCACCTGAGAGTAAATGTTCCAACCGCTGTGCTTTTTAAAGCGCTGCCCAGTAGAATGTTTCGGCTAGCCCCGTTAGCGGCTCCACAAGTGGCTGTGTATGTGTGCTGCTTTGGCTTGGATCTGAAATGGTTCAAGATCAAAGCCTCAGATGTGCCGGCAATATGGGTGGAACCACGAACTCAAAGCTTCGTCCCATGGGATGAAGCTTTTTTTGCGTTTACAATTAGGTGGAGGTGTCATGGATGAATTAGCCCGCTATCCCGAAGTGCTGGCCCTGGCCACAACATTCGCTGGACAGCGTCAAGCTCTGGTTGACCTCTGCATTCAAGTCCAGCAGATCGAAGCGCCGACCGACGCGGAAGCCGCACGCGCCGCCTGGATTGTAGGCTGTTGGCAAGAGAAAGAGCTGGCTAGCCAGCTCACCGACGTGGAGGTCGATCAGCAGACCAACATCTATGCGCGCATACCTGGCCGAGTCGCAGGTCCGGCGTTGATGGTGAGTGCGCATACCGACACCGTCTTTCCGGCTGGCACAGATTTGACGATTCGCAAAGATGAAACAACCACCCGCATTTATGGCCCTGGCTTGGGTGACAACTCAACCGGGGTGGCGAGCTTGATGATTTTGGCGAAAACGTTGGCCAAGTTGCCCGCGCCACCGGTCGATATCTGGTTGGTGGCGAATACCGGTGAAGAAGGCCTGGGCGATCTGCGCGGCATGCGCGCCGCCGTTGATCGTTTGCAGCCCCAGTTGGGCGCCTGTATTGTGATCGAGGGCATGGGGCTGCGCCGGATTGTGCATCGAGCGTTGGGGTCACGGCGTTTTCGGATTGGCGTAACGGCGCCCGGCGGGCATAGTTGGAGTGATTTTGGCACGGCAAGCGCCATCCACGTCTTGGTGCAACTGGCCGCCGAACTGACTCAACTGGCTCCCACCGCCGCGCCGCGCACTACCTTTAATATTGGGCGCATCACGGGTGGCACGTCGATTAATACGATTGCCCAACATGCCACGCTCGAACTTGATCTGCGCAGCGAAGATCCTGCGGCTTTGGATGCGATTGTGACCCAAGTCATGACGATTGTGCAGCGCTATCAAGGCGCAACCTGGCAACAGAAGGGCGTAGATGTACAGATACAAACGATCGGTGATCGGCCTGCTGGTTCGATCGATCCCAATCATCCGCTGGTGCGGGCCTCGGTGCGTTCGTTGCGTCGTTGCGGCTTAGCTGCCAAAGGTGATCAGAGTATTAGCAGCACGGATGCCAACATTCCATTGAGCCGGGATCTTCCCGCCATCTGTATTGGGATTACCGAAGG
>JBBRVA010000145.1:0-12531 GCA_038247295.1 Caldilineales bacterium
AAATTACAGTGGTATATCTTTGTAGGAGAGCGGAAGGGGAGGCGGTGGTTGGTAGTACGTCGTGCGTAGTTATTGGTCGTTGGTCATTCGTCGTTGGTCATTCGTCAATCTCCTATCATCGTCCTATCCTTAAAGTGTTTCTACCTGCTCCACTTGTAGCCAGCCCCCGCCCCACTCGTCGCGTAGCCAGCGGCCAGTAATGATCATTGGCGTCCAAGAACGGGGCGCGGTTATCTGTTTCGCCGCATTCGTCTTTTGCGGCGCAATGGCCGTTGCATAGCTCTGGCCATCGCTCACGAAAAAGCCTTGGCCACCCGTCCAGCCGGGTAAACGGGCGACAGCGACGCGCCCAGTTTTCCCCGCTTGCGTGGGGAGTTGGGCCAATGAGGTTAGCCCCTGCGTATCATACGCGACCGTTGCCAACGGATGCGTGGTGATCGGCATGCCCAGCACCCGGCGTTCCCAAAGCAGACGCTGCGCCGGCGTTTCAGGTTGGATGTCGATCTGGGCGAAATCGAAGGCCATTTGATGAAGGCTGCGCTTGGCGCCGCTACCCGTCACGCTGGCCAACATGGCCGCGCGACTGGTATCCAACCCGTCCAATGCGCCACATTGGATCAGATAGGTGATCTCTTTCGTTTGCAAAGGCACGCGCACCAGCAAGTCTTGGACGCTGCTAAAGGGGCGCGTCTGGGCTTGGGCAATGATCAAACGCGCGGCGGTGCGACGTAACTGCCGCACTTGGCCCAGACCCATCCACAGCACCGGTGTGTGCGGCGCTTCTTCCGTATAGTGCAGCGTAAAGTGGCGTTGGCTCTGGTTGATGTGCGGCGGGCGCACCGCAATGCCCAGTCGCACAGCCTCGGCGATGTAGATGGCTGGGTGATGAAAACCACCAAAGTTGGCCAGGCGGGCGGCGAGGAAGGCCGCTGGCCAGTGCGTTTTTAGATAGGCCGAACGGTAGCTGACATCGGCATAGGCGGTGGCATGGCCCTGGTTAAAGCCGTAGCCGGCGAAGGCTTGCACCTGCTCCCACAGCGTGTGCGCCTGTTCGGGCGTAAACGCAGGCCCGGCGGGGGCAGGGCGTTGGCAACCACTGATAAAGCGGGCGCGCATTGCCGCCATTGCTTGGGGTTGAAACTTGCTCATGCCGCGCCGCAAATAGTCGGCTTCCGACCAACTTAGCCCGGCAATGGCCCGCGCCACGCGTAAGATTTGTTCCTGAAAGATCAGCACGCCCTGCGTAGGGCCAAGGATAGGCGCCAGGGTCGGGTGTAGAAAATCGGCTGATTCTTCTCCGCGGTAGCGGCGGATAAAACTGGCCGCCATGCCACCAGTGGCCGGCCCTGGCTTAAAAAAGGCGTTGGCCATGGCCAGATCTTGCACCGTGCGTACATTGAGTTGGCGCAACGTGCGGCGGGCGCCATTTGACTCGCATTGGAAGACGCCCACGCTATCGCCTTGCGCCAGTAAAGCCGCCGTTGCGGAATCGTCGAGCGGGATAGCCGCCAAATCAAAGGTAGGATCATAATGTTGGCGCACCAGCTTGGCGGCGTCGGCCAACACCGTCAAGGCGCGAATGCCCAGCAGATCTAGCTTGGGTAGGCCAATGGCTTCGACATCACCATGCTCGAACTGGGTGATCAAAAAGCCTTTGGGCGACCACTGCACGGGGACAAAGTCGGTCAGCGGGCCGGGCGTTACTACCAAACCACCGGGATGGATGCTGAGGTGATGCGGTTGGCCGAGCACACCAAAGGCGGCGTGGGCAATTTCGTGTAGTTGAGGATTGGCTGTTGCATCAGCACTGTCAGCGGTTAATTGCGCCAGCCAGTCATCTAGCCCGCTCGCCACCTGGCGCCGCGGATCTGGGTGCCAGCGGTCGGGCAAGCGCTTGATCAACTGCTGAATCTCTTCTTCGCCCAGGCCATAGGCTTTGGCTGTGTCGTGGAGCGCCGAACGCGGGCGGAGCGTGCTGATCGTCGCCACCAGCGCTACTTTGTCGGCCCCATAGGTACGTCGCACATAGTCTAGCACTTCATCGCGCCGCACACTGCAAAAGTCGAGGTCGATATCGGGCGGGTTGGCGCGTTCATCGTGCAAAAAACGCTCGAAGAGCAGATCGTGCTGGATTGGGTCCACGGTAGTGATCTGCATACAGTAGGCGACTAGCGAATTGGCCACGCTGCCGCGCGTGCTAACCGGGATCTGCTGGCGGCGGGCAAAATCGACAATCTCGGCCACCATTAGAAAGAGCGGCGCATAGCCTAAATGGTTGATGACGGCTAACTCGGCCGCGAGCCGCGCTTCGCCGGCTGGTGTCAATTTTTCGCCATACCGACTCTGTAATCCCGCAGCTGCCTGGGCATGTAATGCCTGTTCGGGCGTTGTATCAGGTGGCAGCTTCAACACTGGCCAAATCGGGCGGCCATCAGGCAAGGCTGGCGCACATTGGCGGGCGATAGCATCGGTTGCGGTTAGCGCGGCGGGAAACGCCGCAAAGCGCGTCGTCATCTCGTCTGGATGCAGCCAGTGCAGATCAACATTCGCCTCGCCGCCGTCGGGCAGGGCGGTGGCTGGCACCTCGGCTAAATGGCAGTTGCGGTCCATCGCGGCCAGCAGACGCAGACGCGGCCGATCCGCGGCCTGCAACGTATAGATTGGTTGTACGGCGACCACGGGCAAACCAAAACGATCGCCCAACTTGACCAGCTCGTGCCCGACCTTGCCATCCGTTGGCCCATGTAATTCCAGCGCTAGATAAGCCCGCTCGTCAAAGAGGCCGGCCAAGCGACCCATATAGCGCATGGCCGCGCCTTGATCACCCATCCGTAGTGCGGCATCAAGCGCGCTCTGGCGGCCGCCAGCGATACAAATGAGGCCATCCCGGTGCATCTTCAGCGTGTCCCACGCAATTCCCGCCGCGGCGCGTTGCTCACGGTCTGGGCTAGATTGAATCGTCGACGAAAGGCGACAGAGTGAACGATAACCAGCGGGTCCGCAGGCAAGGAGCACACAGTGTTCATGGGCGACTGTGGGGACTTGCAGATCCGGCGGCAGCACGAGCTTAATCGTCATGCCCAGGATCGACTGGAGGCCGGCTTTGGTGCAGGCGCGGGCAAAGGCGACCGCGCCATACAGCGCGTGTGTGTCGGTGAGAGCCAGCGCGCGCATACCATCCGCCGTCGCTTGCGCAACCAGATCCGGAATCGAAGCGGTGCCGCCTAGCAGGGTATAGTGCGAGTGGACGTGCAGATGGGTGAAGGAAGGGGTATTCAAGAGGATGAACCTAATTAGGTGGATACAGGTAGCGATCTACTTCACGTAATACTTCGCGTAAATGGGGCGGAGTGGCAGGTGCAATTTCCTCAATTTTAGTTATCGGATACCAAATATGTTTGTGGTGGGGATGGGTAGAAATATGTGGATAGTGTGGTGCATCATCATATCGAAAGATCAAATTGTTTTGATCGTCTTGATAGTGATATGCATAGTCTGTCTTCGCAAGAAGTATACCGGTTTCACTTAAATTCTCAATAAATTTGAGCATGGAGCCATCCCAGAAACGTAACTTTTCTTCAATTGCGCCCTCACGATTCGGGATGAATTCTTCTATCTGTAGATATTCAACTTCAAGATCACGTCTAGAATAAATAATGTCACGCAATAGGTCGATATATCGCTTGAAATACATCTGTACCTTCCGGCATCAGAAAAGGTGTTGTTACAACTATTTTCAAACTATCAGAAATAGCCTGTTTTAATTTTAAATAAACTTTATAGCGGCCAGCCCAGCGGATAATCTCAATCTCATCACCAATGTCTCCTGCCTGATAGCGCTGAAAAAAATCAGCCGATGATAGACTATACTTTTGTTCGAGCGCGACTAAATCCCGCTCAAGGGCTAGCAATTCCTCTAACGGGTCATAGCTTTCGGACATTTTTTCCAACATGCGGATAAATTCCGCACGCGGCGGTAGGGGTTGATCAACAAATTCCAGACCTGGCATCGCTTGCTCCTTACGCTCGGACACGCATAATGTTCACTTGGATTGTACCACGGCGGTACGGAAAGTCAATCGCAGGCTCACGGTAACGGGAACTTTTTCCGTATACCAATCGTCAGGATAAAGGAGGGTAGTGGGCCAAGATCCGTGGCCCTTGTTGCCTGCCCAAAAATGAGGTAAGATTCATCTTAAGGTGGCATTATTGGCCACAGTTAGTTTGTGCCGTTTGATTGTTAGGGAGGTATTTATGTCTCAATTGAATATGCGACGTACCAGCCGCAGCCTTACACTACTGCTGGTCTGCTTGCTATTCCTCACCAGCGCTTTGCCGGCATTGGCGCAGGATGGCCGCGCGGGGTCGGATTCCGGCTGGCGAGCCCGCTATTGGAACAACGTTGTACTGACGGGGAGCCCAGTTTTTCAGCGTGAAGAGAGCGAGATTAACTACAACTGGGGCGATGGTTCACCAGATGGCAGTGTGAATAGTGATCGCTTCTCGGCGGAATGGCGGCGTACTCTTTATTTAGATGCTGGGGAATATCGTTTTACAGCCGCCAGCGACGATGGTGTGCGCGTCTATGTCGACAATGTGCGCATCATCAATGGCTGGTTCGACCATGATCTACGCAGCTTTTCGGCGACGCGCCGTTTGGCGGCTGGGCAGCATCTGATCCGGGTTTATTACTACGATAACCGTGGGCCAGCGCAGGTCAACTTCAATTTTGAAAAGGTGAGCGGCGATGGCGGTCAACAACCCAGTACGGGTGCCTGGCGCGGGGAATATTTCAACAACCGCGACCTGAGTGGCGGGGCTGTCTTTGTGCGCAATGAAGCGCAGATCAACTTCGACTGGGGCCGTGGCTCGCCGGGCAATGGCATCAGCAGCGATAATTTCTCGGCGCGCTGGAGCCGTGACCTAAATTTGTCCGGCGGCAACTATCGCTTTAATCTGTCGGTGGATGATGGCGCCCGTTTGTATGTCAATAACCGGCTGGTTATCGACCAGTGGCGCGAGCAGGCCGCTACCACCTATAGCAGCGAAGTTAATCTGCCGGGCGGCAATGTGCCCGTTCGGCTGGAATATTTCGAGGCCAGTGATCGCGCCAGCGTGCAACTGAGTTGGGAGCGCATCGACGGATCGCAACCGCCCACCATTACCCAATGGCGCGGCGAGTACTTCAATAACCGCAACCTGGATGGCGCGCCGGCATTGGTGCGCAACGATGGCGAGATTAACTTCAACTGGGGCAACGGTTCCCCAGCCAATGGCATCAACAGTAACAACTTCTCGGCGCGTTGGACGCGCAATGTGGACCTGGGTTCGGGTAACTATCGCTTCCGTATCACAGTCGACGATGGCGCGCGGCTCTATGTCAACAACCGCCTGCTCATCGATCAATGGCGCGAACAAGGCTCGACGACCTTTACGGGTGATATTACGTTGGGCGGTGGCGCGGTGCCGATTCGCCTGGAATATTTTGAGTCAACGGGCGGCGCCAGCGTGCGTTTGACCTGGGAACGTATTGATGGATCGCAGCCACCATCGATTACACGCTGGCGTGGTGAGTACTTCAACAATCGCAACCTGACTGGTGAACCGGTGCTGGTGCGCAATGACGACAATATTGACTTCGGCTGGGGCTCTGGTTCACCGGCGGGGGGCATTAATAATGACAATTTCTCGGCGCGCTGGACCCGCAATCTGGACCTGAGCAGTGGCAAGTATCGCTTTCGCATGACAGTGGACGATGGGGCGCGGCTCTACGTCAACAATAGCCTGATCATTGACCAGTGGCGCGACCAGTCGGAAACGACTTATGAAGGCACGATCAATCTATCGGGTGGTTCGATCCCCGTGCGGATGGAGTATTATGAGGCGGTCGGCGGTGCCAAAGCCCGCCTGAGTTGGGAACGGATTGGCGACACCGATAACGGTAATAACGACAACGACGATGATGACAATGCGGACGAAGACCCGCGGCAGATTGGCCGCTGGCAGGGCGAATATTACAACAACACAACGTTGAGTGGGCCGCCTGCCCTAGTGCGCGAAGATGAGCGTGTCTATTTCAACTGGCTGAAAAATTCGCCAGCGCCCGGTGTAGTCACAGCCGACCCATTCTCGGTGCGATGGACCGGTCAGTTCCGCTTCGATGATGGACGGCACCGAGTGGTCACCTTTAGCGATGACGGTGTGCGTGTCTATATCGATGACAGATTGTTAATCGATGAATTCCGCCGTTTGCCGGGTACACGCTTCGAGAAAAGCTTCGATGTTGATGGCGGCGTTCACACCATTCGGATTGAGTACTTTGACGACGGTGGCGAGGCCACGATGTTCTTTACCCTGGAAGTAGCGGATTAAAGCATAAGAGGTAGGGAAACAAGTAAACAGGTAGCCATGTAAACCACAAATATCTACCTGTTTACTTGTTTCCCCGTCTACCTGTTTCCCCATCCACTGCTCACCACTGCCGTTTTAACCCCAATTGCTCTCCTATCAACCAATCAAACCAACGTGCGGGCAGCCAGCGCGGCAATATCCAGCCGACCAACCAACGATTTGGCTGGGCATAACGCACGCGGGGGCGGGCGCTTTCCAGTGCTTGGCGGATCACACGGCTGATCTGTTGTGGCGGCATACCGCTGTGGCTTAGGCCGGTCAGTTGCTGCTGCATCTGCGCCAAACTTGCGCCATAATCGGTGCTGGCGTAACGACCTGTCTCGACTTGGTCAAGCTTTTCCCAAATCGGCGTGCGCACCGCGCCCGGTTCGATTACGATCACATCCACCCCATATAAACGTAGCTCACGCCGCAAACTATCGGAGATGGCTTCCACGGCATGTTTGGATGCCGCATACGGTCCGATAAATGGATAAGCGATGCGTCCGCTTACTGAACTGATGTTAATGATGCGCCCAGGTGGATGAGGTGCATTTTGACGCGCGCCCAATAAACCCGCAAAAGCTTGGGTCACCCGTAGCAGACCAAAGACATTGACCTCGAATTGACGGCGAAATTCATCGACTGGCAGGTGGAGTAGGGGGCCGCCTACGGCAATGCCAGCGTTGTTCACCAAACCAAAAAGACCTTGATCGCCCACCGCGCTCTGCACGGTGGCGGCGGCGGCGCGAATGGCAGCTTCGTCGGTTACGTCGAAATATAATGAGGTAAAATTCGCACCCAATGCTGCTTGTAGACGTTCGCCATCTGCCGTCTTGCGTACGCAGCCAAAAACGTGATAGCCATGCTGAATCAGCTCCTGGGTCGCCGCGTAGCCGATGCCGGTCGATGCACCCGTGATAACAACATACCGCATGATCTTTCCCTTTATATCCTGCGTAACTTTTTCTCGTCGCTGCCGTCATTGTAATTATAACGTAATGTGGTTCATTGCTCACTCACATTGAGCGGCGGTGCGAGAGATGGAATATACGCACGTGACCGAGGTAGGGCAATGGCGAACCCGCAAGATTTGTTTGGCAAAACATACAATTCCCTTTTAATTTGGCTATTTTTCTCCTGAAAATGAGTCAACCGGATGAATATGCAAATTAGTCGATCAGTTTTCTGCGGGCGCGAAGGATTTAAGGTTTACCAACGATTAATGATTTATACACAATAACCTTTGCTATGAAACTATGATTGAAATTGGTATGCAATATACAATTGTTGTCGCTTCAAAGCTGGCGTTTGCCCCGCAGGATTTTGCGGCGGCGTGGAACGCTGATCCCAAAGGCCGAGCGATTGCCAAGGCTAGTACGGATCAGCGCGTGAAATCTGTCTATGAGCCAGGCGCAAAAGATGTCTTTCTCACTTCGCTATATGTACAGGCGGACATCGAAACAAATGAAGTTTGTCATTCGGTTCAAAATTTTCTAAAGCAACAATTGCAGGAGCAGACAGAGATTGTCCAAGTGGAGAAGCCAGACGGTACACGTTTTTTGGTCATCAAAGGCATAGAAGGTAAGGCTCAGTTGTGAAAAGTGCGTGCTCGGCGGTTAATTCCATAGTTCGCGTAAATTTTCCCACAAAATATAGAGACCCGCGAGTACAACCCCAGCCACGACTAGTGACCAGAAAAATTCGTAGATAATTACCAGCGCTGCCACTACGGCCAGCGCAATCGTCAGGCTGGTGACCAATCCGATCAGGCGGCCCCGAAAGCCTGCTTCGATGAAGGTGAAGAGCGCAATCGTTGAGACCAGGCCAACCATCAAATATTGGCCACCAAAGTAAACTAACATCACAAAAATAATTAACATTAAGCTGATACTAGCCGCGGCCCAGACCTCGGCCAGACGACTCCAGCGTAGACGCGCGGCCGAGGCCGGCCGGTGGGCGCGCTGGATATGGGCGCGTGGTGGACCTAAGTCACCGGCGCGCACCTGATCGGCATAGAAAGTCAGCGCCTCCACCAATGCCTGATCGGTGGCGATTTGGGCGCGCAAATTGTCCACTTCTTTGCCTAGCGCTTCAATGCGTTGCTGATGCGCGGTGTAAAGCTTGAAGAGGTGCGGTTGCGTGTGCATCGCGGCCGCCTGTACACCCAGGCTTTGCAACTCGCGTGCCTTTTCATCCACTGTGGCGCGTAACATTGTCTGTCGCTCGCAAATGGCAGCCTTCTCCGCCAACACTTGGTTCAATGTATCATCGGGCGGCGCCAATTTGTCTAGCCCAGCCCAGCCCACGGGATCGTACCAGGCGCGGCGCACACTGCCGTTGCGGTTAAACATAGGCCCCGCTGGCGCATCTTCACCGGCAAATCGGTCGCGGGTATATAAACCCCACAAACCGCGATAGGAACTCACCCAGGGTGGCGCCGGATCTATTGAGTGCGGCTGGCTCCATTCCTTCTCCTGGCCTGGCCCTAGCGTTAGCCCATCCCCGCGCGCATAGTCGACAAAAGGAATGCGGAAGATATTCGAAACTTCGACCAGGTCGGGGTGCGTCTCGTCGCCGCCGTATTGGCGTAATTGTTGACGCCAGAATCTTTGCACACCTTCTACCAGGCGTAACAATGGGTGTAAAAATGATACCGTGATCTCAGTGAGATATTCGCCTGGGCTGTAATAGCTGGCGTGTGAACCAGCCCCCACATAGATAACGGGATGTTCGCCCACCTTCTGCACTTCTGGATCATCCCAGCGCCGGCGCAAATCGTCGCCTTGATAATCGTGTGAAGCGTATGCCACCCAAGCTGGATAGATTTCACCGAGCAGTTCATCTTGGGCCAGATAGACACAGATCATCTCCCAGTCTGCTTCGTGGTCGTTGGCGCCAAAAAAACCAGAACGCCAATTGTTAAACGGGTAGAAAAACCAATATTGTAAGACGATCCAACCGTTTTGACGCACAACGCGGCCATGATAGGTGTAGTGCTCGTGCACCTTCTGCATTTGTTGATAGTTGAGGGCTGCGGCGGCAGCAAGGTCGCCCGGCACACGGCCGCGTGCCAACAGTGAGATCGAGAAGAGGGCGTCGATAAAGCGCGACGTATAACCAACGCGCGCCAGCCGACCGGGGCCTGCATGAAAAACCGCCTGCTCGGATCCATCACGCCGGGCGCGTAGATCATAATAAGTGGCCAACTCGATAGGGGAAAGGGGTTCGGCAAACTTCAAAAAATGGACCGCACCAAATTCATCGGCACAAGGACGCGCCAGACGGTCGAGATCTAATTCACCTTCGGCCACCAATTTTTGCGGCGGTTCATCCGGGCGCTGCACCCATAGACTGCTGGCGCGCACATAAGGCTCAATATCCATGGGGAAAAACTGCTCACCCCGCGTAAAACGCAGCACTGGTTCAAAGCGGCGCAGTAGGGCCAGATCAGTAGTCGGGGTGCTCATCTGACCTCTCAGTTAGGGATATCTCTGCTTGGAGACCTTCAGAACGGATAAATTCGTCATCAAATTGCGGTGTAGTTGAACGACGCACCAGGAAGGTGACGCGCACGTCGTGTGTGTTCAGGTAGAGAACCATGAGCATGGCATAAATCATAATTAAGTAAATATAGAATGAATTGCGCAAAGCCGACTGGGCAGAAAAATGCACGGTCAGCGCCCCTGCCAACAGCAGACCTTGACCAAGCATGGCGGCTAACCAGGCGCTGGGACGGAGAAAGAAAAAGCCAATCCCGGCCAGTAGAGCCAATCCGGCCAGCAGAAGGCACAGAATGCCAAAACTACCGGTTTCGATCGCAGTTACCGACGGTAACACATCCTCAAGTTCACGATCCCAGTCAATTTGGCTTATCCAATGTAGGCTGATCGCTACCAACCCGCCGGCTTGTACGAGCAGCAACAAGCTAATGGCGCGCACTGGCCATAGGTAGGTGCGTGTCGGCTGTGGCACGGGGGTAATCAAGGGTGGGGATTGGTGAGTCATAGTTAAATGTGAGCTAGTGAGGCAGCAGGACAGTGGGACAGTAAAACAGTGGGACAGTAAAACAGTGGGACAGTAAAACAGTGAGACAGTAAAGCAGTGGGACAGTGGGACAGTAAAACAGTGAGACAGTAAAACAGTGGGACAGTAAAACAGTGAGACAGTAAAGCAGTGGGACAGTAAAACAGTGGGACAGTGATCACTGACCAACTGTCCTACCGCTTCACTGTCCTACTGCTTCACTGCCTTTCTGGCCTGCTGCCAGTGTACGCGTAATTTGATCCAGATGGCCTTCGCCGTGTTTGGCATAACTGACTAAGAGGTCTTCGACACTCACCTCGCCCACTTCTGGGTGCAAACCTGTGCACGCCCATTCTGCTCCTTGCAAACTTTTGAACAGCGTGGCCCACCGTTGGTGCAAACCGCGCAGGATCGCCAACGAACTCTGAATCGCCATATTATCACCATCCGCGCGCACGGCCCAAGCATCCTGATCATATGGTTTGAGCGGTGGGCGCTCTTCGGTGAGGATCAATTTTAGGCGAATAAAGCTGTTCATATGCGAATCGGCCAGGTGATGCACGTTCTGGGCCACTGTCCACTCATGGGGCAGAAAATGGGTGGTAAGTTGCGCTTCACTCAGATCTTGCACGAGTGTCGCCAACTGTTCGGGCAAATTGGCGATCTTCGTAATCAGGGCCAGGCGTTCGGTTTCGGTTAACATCATTGAACCTTTCGCGATCAGCTAATGGTAAATATTAGTGTAAGTGGGCTATGTTCGCATGTTACACCAGCGCGCACGCGTCGCAAAAATCGACGGCGGCGGAAATTATCCAGCCAGCGTTGGCTCGATCTAAAGCATGGCTAGTAGACTGCGGCAGAACAGTAGCCAGTAAGGCCGTACAAAACTGGCCCACTAGCTTACTGTTTTACTGTATATTTATTGTGCGCAACGGTACTTGCAGGTTAAGCAGCCAAGCACTGGATCAACTCGGCGGGTGAAATGTTGCCACCGCTCAGGATTAGGGCCACTTTTTTGCCTTGAAGCGTGGCGCGTACTTTCAGTGCTGCCGCCAACGAGGCTGCCCCCGCTGGTTCAGCCAGGGTTTTGGCCTTTTCCAAGAAGAGACGCACGGCCACCATTAACTCGCTATCATCCACCAGCACAAATTCGTCCAGGTGCTGCCACAAGATCTGCTGCGTCAGCATAAATGGTTCGCCCGTGGCCAAACCGCCGGCAAAGGTGTGGATCTCCGCTGTACGCCAAGCTCGATCGCGCCAACTCAGATAGGCGGCGGGCGCGCCACTAGCCTGCACGGTGATCACCCGAATCGCCGGGTTGATGGCCTTGGCCGCCAGACACGCGCCTGCCGCACCGCTGCCTCCACCGATTGGCACAATGATCACGTCGATATCGGGCTGGGCTTCGAGCAGTTCTAGAGTGTGGGTGGCAACGCCGGCGACGAGCAGCGGTTCATCACCAGACGAGATAAAACGTAACCCCTGCTCGGCTTGAAGGGTGAGACAATGGCGCTTGCTCGCCTCAAAATCTGGGCCGTGGAAGACAACTTCCGCACCGTAGGCGCGCATTGCTTCTACCTTGATCGGATTCGCCGCTTCCGGCACGACAATCACGGCGCGGATGCCGAAGATCTGGGCGGCGAAGGCAATTGATTGACCGTGGTTACCGGTCGAGGCGGTAACCACGCCCCGACTGCGTTCTTCCGCGGTTAGATGGGCCATAAAGTTGACGCCGCCCCGCACCTTGAATGCACCAATCGGCTGGTAATTTTCATGCTTGACGTAAATTTCGGCACCCAACAGGTTGTCGAGCATGGGATAGTGGTGCAACGGCGTCGGCGCCAAATAGGGTCGAATCGTCTTTTGCGCGCGCAGAACGTCGGCAAAGGTCGGCAAAGTCGGTGTAGCCATGATGGTAATTGCTTTCTGTTTGATGTTTTAATGTTAGAAGTTACGCAGTTGCGAGCACCGCCATCTCTGGCGGACGTTCGGCAGGATGCCAGCGTTCCTGGGGCAACTGCGTAACTTCTACATGTTTAACGGCGGCTGGCTTTTTTCATTCTACCCCAAGCGATGAAAATTGCCCCAAGCATCGTAAAGAAGGCAAGCGAGATT
>JBBRVA010000146.1:0-12524 GCA_038247295.1 Caldilineales bacterium
TCGAACTGATGATGGCATGGGCGGGGGCGGCTGCTTCCAGGCGCGCCATCAATTGTTGCTTGGGCTCGGCCTTTTCGACGATCACTTCGATGATCCAGTCGCTTTGGCCAACGGCGCGGTCGAAGTCATCGCTCAAGTTGCCCAACTTAATGCGGTTGGCGGTTGCGGCATTGAAAAGATTAGCCGGCCGCGCCTTGACCATACGTTCAAAGCCACCCTGTACGATCCGGTTGCGCACTTTGGGGTGCGCCAGCGTCAGCCCCGCGGCCTGTTCTTGGGCGGTTAGCTCGGTGGGGGCGATGTCGAGCAGCGTCACCGGCACGCCGGCATTGACCAATTGACCGGCAATCGCCGCGCCCATTGTGCCCGCGCCGATCACGGTAACTGTGTTGATTGCATAAGGCATTGCGTCTTTGCTCCTTCGGTAAGCGGTCATCCACCGGGTTATAGAAGGCACGCTGGCAGATGGCGCAGATTTTTTATAACTCCAGTTTCGCACAGCGATGTTTTGGCATGGTTTTGGATAAGATTCAGTCGAGCGGTTGCCAGCACGTGGTGAACGTAACTACAAGATCACAGATCGTACACAATCACAGATCATATACAGCTCGTATTGTACACAGTCGCTGCTGATGCAACAAGGATCTATTTTGCCAGAAGCTACGCTGTCGTGCAATATTTATAAAAATAGAACATTTGTGTCAAAATCCTCGATTAGGGGCTTGACTCTCAAGCCGCTTGAGGGTTTATACTTAGCGCAACTAGAGCAATTCGTACAACGTACAGCAAGGGTAGCAAAAATGTTCAAGATCGGTGAATTCTCAAAATTAGTGCAGGTTTCGGTGCCTACCTTGCGCTATTACGATCAAGTAGGGCTGTTGAAACCAATCGAGGTCGATCGCTTTACTGGCTACCGTTCCTATTCGGCCAGCCAATTGCCCCGCCTACATCGCATCCTGGCGCTGAAGGGATTGGGCTTCTCGCTGGAGCAAATTGGCGCGGCACTGGCGGAAGGGCTAACCGTCGAGCAGATGCGGGGCATGCTGCGGCTGCGTCATGCCCAGATCAGCCAGGCGCTGGCCGAAGTGCAAAACCAGCTTGTCGAAGTGGAGGTACGTTTGCAACAGATCGAACGCGAGGAGGAGATGTTTGTTTATGATGTGATGTTAAAGCCAGTCAAGCCGCTGTTGGTCGCCTCTGTGCGGGCAATTCTGCCCAGCCACAGCGCGGTTGGCGCGTTGTTTGGTGAAGTTTACGAAGCGATTGGCCCCCATGTAGGTGAAGCGTTGGGTCCAAACCCGGGTGAAGGCGGGACAACGCTGGTGCTCTGCTACGATACTGAATTTAAAGAGTGTGCTGTCGATGCGGCCGCGGCTTTTATGCTGCGCTGCCGCGTGCCGGAACGGGGCCGCATGCAAGTTCACGAGTTGCCCGCCGCCACGATGGCGGCCACCGTCCACCATGGCTCCTACCATACCATTGGCGAGGCGCATACCGCGCTCCTCAAGTGGATCGAGGCGAATGGCTATCGGATCGTTGGGGCGGACCGCGAAATTTACCTATACAACGCACCGCCCATTCGCTTGGATGACCCCTCATACGTCACGGAGATTCAATATCCGGTCGAAAAGGCTGCCTAGCGTCAGAGTATGCAAGACGCAATAGTCGGTAAACCCATATTTAAAACGCTAAAGGAGGCAACATGCTAGACCAAGAAGATGCAATTGTAGATATTCCTAAAAACCGGGTGAAATTCTTTGGCACGACAGGAAAAATGCTGTTGCCCAGCCCAGCGACAGTGGCAGCCCTGCTCCAAAAGATTCCGCCGCACAAAGTGATCACAACCGATCGCCTGCTCAAGCAACTAACCGAACAGTTCGCAGTAGAAGGCACTTGTCCGATTACAACTCAAAGAGCATTGCAGACGATTGCCAATGATGCAAGTACCGATGTGGCCTACTGGCGAGTTGTTAATAAGAATGGCGGGTTGATCGCCAGATATCCGGGCGGTGCGCAGGGTCATGCCGCGCGTTTACGGGCGGAAGGCTTCTCTATCGATACAGAAGGGGATGTGCCCAAGCTAAAAAGTTTTAAAGAGTACCTAATGAATATTCGTGACATCAACAGCAAGGAGAAAAAAATGCAACCACAAATTGTGACCAAACCAGCCTTCACCGTTGTTGGCCTGCGCATTCATACCAAACCGATGACAGCGGAAATCCCGCAGCTGTGGGGACAATTTGGGCCACGGATGGACGAGGTACCACATTTGGCGGAACCGGGCGTGAGCTATGGGTTAATGGAGACTTTCGACCCAGAAATGAGTCAGTTGGATTACATGGCTGGTGAATCCGTTACAAAAGCGGACGATCTGCCGGCGGGCATGACGAGTTGGACGGTGCCGGCCAACACCTACGCCGTCTTCGAGACTACGCTCCCGGCGATTGGTGACACTTTTGGCTATATCTACAATACCTGGCTGCCCACCGCCGGCTATCAAAAAGTCGCTGCGCCCTATTTCGAGCGCTACAGTGAGACCTTCGAACCCGACGATCCAACCGCCACAATTTCGATCTATATTCCAGTTACAAAGCAGGCCTAGATAGTGAAGTTTGACATCCTGCTGTTCTCGCATTTGATAGCGCAGGATGTCAAATTGCGTCATTCCTCATCCGCTCACCACAGTTCCTACCACAAAATCATGGACACTGCGGCGGTCGCGCGTGAAAGCAGCGACGACCAGATAGAACACCGTCAACAGATTGGCGACAGTCAGACCGAGCATTTGAATAGAGGCGAATTGGCTGAAATCGCCAGACAAGGTAAAGGCAGCAACATGCCCCGATTCCCAAGGCAACAGCTTGATGGCGATGCGCCCCACCGCGGCTAGCCCCTCATAACTTATCCAACGCTGTAGAATTGTGGCGATGCTGCCAAAGTCGCCAAGCTACCGCAAACTGCCAGGCCGAAAAGGTAATGATACTGATGCGTTGGATAAGGCCCAGCCATGCGTTGAACGCGTGGGGGACGCTGGCCAGTGGCGCCGTTTCTATGATTAGTAGGCTGCTTAACACTGCCGTGGCAATCCCCGCGCATAGCGTCCAGCCGGCCAATGGTTGCCAGGCGAGATCAATGCGAAAGCGGCGGTAGAAGACAAAACAGGTGAGCGGCCAGAGCACAAACGCACTCACGGCCAGCAGCAGATGGAGGGCGCCATGCCAACTCATAGCCTGGAGCGGCGCCGCGGCTGGATCGGTGACGAAGAGGCCGACGCCAATCGTGCGAATCCCGTTGAGGGTCAACAGGATGGGTCCAGCGCGTGACGCCGGCCCAGTCATGAATTCGGTGGCAATGCCACGCGCAAAGAGCAGCAAGAGCACCCCATAGACAAGAAAGTTTGTGCTCTGGATCCAACCGCGCGCACCCAATGCCAGCTCGCTCACAAACATGCGGAGCGGGTCGTAGCCAGGGCGCAGCCAGCCCTCAATCAAGAAGGTCGTGACAAAAAGCAAGGGGCCGACCATGCCGGCTACCCCGCCCCAGCGCCGCCAAGTTATCCCGTTCACAACGCCATTCCACCTTGGATGATCTTTATTCATTAGCCAGGTTAGCGAATTCGTCCAAAACACCGGTTTGCACACTTTGTACAACTAATGGCAAACCATTTAAAAGTCGCACCGATCATGCGAGCTGTACACGAGAGCAATTGGGCGACTTTTAAGGGTTTTATCTATAAGCCCAATCATAGCTTTGGGCTGTAGGCTTCGTACCGAACCAGTACATTTCCCGATCTATCCCATGGATCTGTATCGATCAGCCGAAGCAAAGTTGGCGGTTGAGCGATGAAGCGTGGTGCACCTGCGCCGCCCACAACAGGGCCAATCATCAGGTGTAGCTCGTCAACCAGATCATGAACCAGCCGATGGTTTTGGGCTTGGGCAAGCGCGCTTGCGATCCCGTCGGTAACGAAGAAAAACGTCGTCGTGCCCTTGGTCAGTGTGGGATCTCAGGACTATCGTGCGCACCGGCGATAAAGCCATCCAGGTGACATGCTTAAATCGCTGAAAATTTTTCCTATAATTCATGCTTCTTTTCTAATTCATTCACGATTTGAAAGCAAAATGCCTACCCAGGGCTGACCCCATGACTCTCTGATCGACCCTCCGCCTTGCGTCACCAAGGCGTGCGCCGCCACGGTGTATAGATCGAGAGCACCGTGGCCGTGCCGAGAATGCGAAAAATCAAAGGTGCGGCGGCCAAACACCATCGCGCCGTTGCTGGCAACCTCTTCTTTGAGAAGCGCGGCGCTCTGTGGCGAGACCTTCATTGCCATGTGCCCCTCGGCGAGCCGTATCTCGACGCTGCCGTTAAAGCCCCAGTCGTGGAGACGTTCGCCGCCATCACCCAACCCATTCTCAGGGCCGTCATTCGGCCCGGCGACAACCATCCAGCGATACACTCGTGTTGAAAACGACTTTTCCCATGGTGATTCTCCTTTTGAAATGATTGCACCAGCACGCCTATCGAGCGGGTGTTTTGCCCCATGGCCGTTCCTTGCCCTCGCCAGCGCGTCCTTTGCAACAGATTGTTTGGGCGTCACAGACGCCATAGCATCGCGACTGAGATGCCAGCCAAGTCACTTCGGTGGCGGCTCGAAGAGTTCGATGCAGTTGCCTGCGGGATCATCAAGCAGGATCTGCTTGCCGCCGTTGCCGATGACGATGTCGTTCCGAAAATGCGCCCCCCGCCTTCAAACGACGTTGCATCGTCTGTTCAACCAACTTTGCGATCTGGGTAGCCCTAGCTTTCCGTGAGCCGTGTTAAGCCGGATGTGGGCGAACCCGACGCTTGAAGCATAACCTATTTTCGGGTAAAAGGCAGGAGAGAGCGCGTGCAAAAAAGTGATTGACAGACAGATTCGAATGAAATATACTGGAAGCAAGTCCAAATTTCACCGACAAGCGCCCATTCTGTTATAACTACGGCTGACATCTTTGCATGATTGTAAAAAACAAAAGACTTACAATTGACTTTGCAGATTAGACGGCATCCTTCTCATCGTGGAATGGGGCGTATGGGCGGAGGCAGTGCTACTACCGTTAGGACGCATCCGCCTATTCCCTATATTTGCTCAAGATGGCGAGGGGAAAAACGGCATCGGTATAAGCATAGTTCGGTCGCGCGCAACCTATCGGGGCGCACAAAGGCAAAATTAGCACAGGATCGACAACAAAGGTAACTCTATGTATTGTGCCAAATGCGGAGCGCAAGTAGTTGCATCAGCAAACTACTGTCATATTTGTGGAACCAAAGTAAATAGCGCAGGCGCTCAAGTAGCAAACCCGCCCTCACCTGTATATGAGGTATGCTCAACCACATTCATCATGACGAAGGATCGAGGACCGCTTGGCTTTAGCTTGAATCCTTTTGGAGGAAAAGCTACTTGGCAATGGATCGCTGAAGCAAATGGACCACATGGGAAATACAATGCCGCAGTTAGCGCACAGTTCAAAGCCTCGTATCGTATAGAAAGGTAATTGGCGTAATGGCCCAGAGCATCATGATGCGGAAGCGAGACAGGCACTAGAGCAGTTAGTATCTACACTCCTATCAGATGGTTGGGAGCCTGTTGTCAATGATGGGTATCGACCTCAGTTTCGTCGCCGAATCCCTTGAGGAATGATTATACTGTCTGAACTTTTTCTTGCAATCGATCAAGACGTCATCAGTATCAGACTATGATGTGTATCGTCAGCCACCGAACATCCGCTGCACCAGATTCGCTGCACCAGATTCGCTGCGCTCAGGGGTGATCTGTGTTTTTCCTTTTATGGTGGGGTTTGGTCAGCATTGTGGTTGGGTTTTCGTCACCAGCCAGTGAGCTTTTGGTTCGGCGGAAACATCACAACACGTATTGGTGAAGCTTGCGATGGTAACGCACGAAAGATAAGATGGTTTCAAGTAATAATGAGTGAGCAACAATCCTAGCAGATAAGAAGATGAAGAAGTATGAGCCAATTACTACCAACTGATTACGTAACCTTGCTCAACGACATCACAGAGCGTGTACGATCAAGCCAGTACGAAGCCTTGAAACTGGTAAACAAAGGGCTGATCGGCTTATATTGGGATATTGGTCGTTTGATCACGGAGCGTCAGGCCAGTACACAGTGGGGTAAGTCAGTGGTGGAGCAGTTAGCAAAAGATTTACAGGCGGAATTTCTTGGTGCCAGTGGCTTTTCTGCTTCTAATCTCTGGCGGATGCGTCAGTTCTACCAAATTTATAGTAGCAACGAAAAACTCGCACCGCTGGTGCGAGAAATTAGTTGGTCGCATAATATTGTCATCTTCGAGCAATGTAAAGATGACTTGCAACGCGAATTTTACATTCGCATGACCCGCAAGTTTGGGTGGACTAAAAATGTTCTCACTCATCAGATTGAAAATCAAAGCTATGAAAAAACGTTGTTAAACCAAACCAATTTCGATCAGACTGTCACTGTGGAGATTCGCCAACAAGCAAAACTGGCAGTAAAGGATGAATATATTTTTTCATTCCTTGAACTAGAGGATGAGCATAGCGAACGACAGCTAGAACAAGCCTTGTTGAGTCGAATTGAGCACTTCCTGCAAGAGATGGGCGGGGCATTTACCTTCTTGGGCAGTCAATATCGACTGGAGATTGAGGATGAGGAATATTTTATCGATCTCTTGCTTTATCATCGTCGTTTGAAGTGTTTAGTTGCGGTTGAATTGAAAGTCGGCAAGTTTCTTCCTGAATACGTCGGCAAGATGCAATTTTATTTGGCTGCCCTTGATGACCAAGTAAGAATGGTGGACGAGAACCCTTCGATTGGGATTATTTTATGCAAGTCCAAGAAGCGAACCATTGTGGAATATGCTTTGCGTGAATCTGCCAAACCCATTGGCGTTGCCACTTATCGCATTGTTTCGTCATTACCAGAAGATTTGCGCAATCAGTTGCCTTCTGCTGAACAGGTAGCAAAGTTACTGCCTGAAATCGATCAATGATGTCCATTATTCAACTAATAACCGTGGCGCAATAATCCGGGCAGTTTAAAGCAAAGGCAACGAGTGAAGGGACTTTGCCGAACATGGGTTGCAGTGGAGTTTGGCTTGATCTGCGCGTTTTCAGTGTTGATTGCCCGCTTTCACATCATCTCGTTGGCAGCGTAGTCTGCCCGCAATCGCCAAACCCACTGAACCCAGCGTTCGGTGCTTTGCTCAAAACCAATTATCTTTGTAATCAATCACATACTGCCTGAACAGAATTGGTTTGCGCCCTGTTAAATTTTCCACCTCATGTGTTACATTTTCCGCCATTCCGAATCTTGTGGATGTATATAATCCCATTTGTACGAGAGCAAACATAAGCGGTGTACCCTTGCGCACAGTTTCAATCAGAAAGTAGAAAGGGTTGGGGTTGCGATAAACAATTTCGCGCCCTAATACATCGCTCATTACCCTTGTTGCTTCCCAGTAATCGAGAGCCTCACTTCCTGTCAAGTCGTAATTTTTTCCAGCGTGTCCTTCCTCAGTTAATGCCAGAGCCGCGACTGCGCCAATATCGCGTACATCAATAAAACTGGTTTTGGCATTTCCCGCCGGCACAAAAATTTCATTGCGTTCCTTGATTTCCTTGCGGTGAGCGGTATTTAGATTCTGCATAAAGAAACTGCAACGCAGAAAGGTGGTTTGCAGATTGATTTTATGCAGGTAAGTTTCCACTTTGTAATGGGGAACATATTTTGCGTTCTCAATCCCAATCAAAGAAAGAAATACGACATGCGTTACACCTGCCTGTTTTGCCGCATCCATAGATGGATTCATATCCCGCTGGATGTTAGTTAGGTGCGGTGGACGCATATAGAACATTTTCTTCACATCTTTGAAGGTTGCCGTATAGGTAGTAAGGTCAGTAAAATCAAAGTGGACTGATTCCACCGAATCGCCGAATCTCTCCTTGAGTTTCTTTACATCAATACCTGCCGCGCGAACCTTACCGCCTCTGGCTAGAATCTGCTTAACGACTTCTACGCCCACGTTACCGAGCGCGCCAATAACTAAAATTGGGGATGACATTTTTTTCTCTCCTGTGCTTGACGCTATATAGACCAGTCGTTATAATAGCATTGTCTCTCGATTTTGAAAAAATGACAAATGACACCGTTTATCCAGATGGATATTTGAGGTTGAAATGAGTAGCGCCCGCGAACATATCTTACAAACCACTTGTGACTTGATGGAAAAACAGGGCTATCATGGCACAGGATTGAACGAAATCGTTAAAGAGAGTGGCGCTCCGAAAGGCTCGCTGTACCATTATTTTCCTGAAGGGAAAGAGCAAATCACATCCGAAGCCGTTATGCAAGCGGGCAAAGCAACTGCCCAACGGATACAAAACGGTTTAAGTGAGAACAGTAACGCGGCAAAGGCAATCTATGATTTTGTGTTGAACATCGCCGACCATGTGGAATCATCGGGATTTGCGGCAGGTAGCCCGTTGACAGCAGTAGCGATGGAAACTGCCACCAAGTCTGAACGCATCAATTTGGCCTGTCGAGAAGCCTATACGTTGCTGGAAACAGCGTTCAAGGAAAAATTACTTAAAAGTGGGTTTACAAAGATAAAAGCAGATGAATTAGGAACATTTATCACTGCCGCAATTGAAGGCGGAATCATTCTGAGCCGCACCTATCATTCAGGTAATCCCTTACGTACAGTAGCAAAAAATCTCAAAGTGTTACTCTCGCAATCAATATAAAAGGAGAAAAAATGAAAATCATCGTCTTTGGAGCATCCCGTGGCGTTGGATTGAAAGTTGTTGAGCAGGCATTAGAAGCAGGGCATACGGTAACTGCCTTTGTCCGTTCGCCTGAAAAGTTTGGGGTCAAACATGCACATCTAGCGGTATTCAAAGGTGATTCGATGGATGCCGCCGCAGTAGAAAAGGCGATTGCAGGGCATGAGGCAGTTATCAGCGCGTTAGGACCAACCCGCCCGCCAGTTCCACAGATGATGGAAATTTCCGCGAAAAATATTGTAGCAGCGATGAAGAAACATGGTGTGCGCCGATTGGTTTCGACAACGGGCGCAGGTGTACGTCAGCCTGAAGATAAGCCGAAATTTGCCGACCATTTGATCGGTTTTCTACTTAACCTTCTGGCAAAGGATGTCCTCCTGGATTCTGCGGAAAATGTGAAAGTAATTCAGGCTTCTGATTTGGATTGGACGGTTGTGCGTTATCCGCGCCTGATGAACGGTGAACACACGCGCAAATATCGAGTCGGTTTTGTGGGCAAAGACTCAGGCACACAGCTCTCCCGTGCTGATGGGGCTGATTTTGTGTTGAAGGAATTGACAGAAACAAAGTGGCTCAGAAAATTGCCACTGGTGAGTTATTAGACACCTCTCCAAAAGCAAGCGAGTCTTTTAACTGAACCGCACCGAACATCCATTGCAGCGGCACCCAAAGGGTTCCCGGCCTGATTACGGTTTTTTTGCAGTGGGTCGCCCGCTTGGTCATGGTTTCGTTGGGCTGTTGTCGGCCACGCACTCCGGCAATCCCGCTGAATTTAGCGTTCGACGGACGAGGGATGACGGGGGCGGGTTAGGCAAAGCGTTGGCGTCTGCCACAGAGCCGAGGGCAGGAGCTATCAAACTGTAGGTACAATCAGAGAGAGGCAAAGATGAACAGAAATACAACGCCCGAACCCTGCGACGTGATTATCCTCGGTGCTGGTATTTCCGGGATTGGCGCGGCCTGTCACTTGCAGCGTGAGTGCCCGCATAAAGCTTATGTCATCCTCGAGGCCCGGGATGCTATTGGCGGCACATGGGATCTCTTCCGCTATCCTGGAATTCGTTCTGATAGTGATTTGTATACCTATGGCTATGACTTCAAACCGTGGTACGGCAAACCCATCGCGACGGCCGCTGAAATTCTCCATTATTTGCAGGAAGTGGTGGATGAAAACAAGCTTGCGCCGCACATTCGCTTTGGTCAGCGCGTCAGTCGCGCGGTCTGGTCGACGGCAGACGCGCGGTGGACGGTCGAAGCCCAAAGCAGCGACGGCGAGACCCGCCGCTTCACGGGCAACTTTCTCTTTATGTGTCAGGGTTACTACAATCACCAGGCCGGTTATCGTCCCAGTTTTCCGGGTGAGGAAAACTTCAAGGGGCCGATCATCCACCCACAACAGTGGCCTGAAGAACTCGACTATACCGGTAAACAGATGGTGGTCATCGGCTCCGGTGCGACAGCCGCGACGATCGTCCCTGCGGTTGCGGAACGCGTGGCCCACGTGACGCAATTGCAGCGTTCGCCCAGTTACTATATGTCGATCGACAATCAAGCAGAAGATGACATGATCAAGGCGTTGCGCGCCCTGGACGTGCCGCAGGAGTGGATCCACGGGATTAAGCGCCGCAAATTTCTTGAAGAGAGTCGCGTCTTTACCGAGCGCGCCCGCAATGAGCCGGATGTGGTCAAGCAGGAGTTGCTTGATATGACGGCGGCCGTGTTGCCGGCAGATTACGACCTTGCCACCCACTTCACGCCGCGCTATGCGCCCTGGAAAGAGCGGTTGTGTTTGCTGCCGGATAATGACTTGCTCAAGGCAGTCGCAGCAGCCAAAGTATCGGTGGTGACCGACCACATCGCCTGTTTCGTCGCAGACGGCATCTTGCTGGAATCGGGACAGACCCTGAAGGCCGATATCATTGTCTGCGCCACGGGTGTTGAACTCTGTGGCCTGGGCAATATCAGTTTCACGATTGATGGCAACCCGGTTAGCGTCCCCGATACTTGGACTTACAAAGGCATTATGATCTCGAATATGCCCAATCTGGCCTGGACTTTCGGCTACATTCGTTCAGCATGGACATTACGAGCCGATCTCATTGCGCGCTTTGTGTGTCGTTTGTTAAATTATATGGAAGAGGCCGCGGTGCGGCAATGTACGCCCCGGCTGCGACCCGAAGATCAGCACATGGAAGCCAAGCTATTCATCGACGCCGCCGACTTTGCGCCAGGTTACATGCAGCGCGGCGTCGGGCGTCTACCCAAACAGGGTGATCGTGAACCCTGGATCAACCTCCAAAATTACTATCTGGAGAAGGATACCCTACCCCAGGTCAGCTTTGATGATGGCGTTCTTCAATTTGACAACCCAAATCGCAGCGAAGCTGATTGAGAGAAATCAAAAGAAGTAGCCTTTCGGCTGGGCTAGCCGGAGCGCAGCCAGCAGCATCTGGTGCGCCTGGGGCCACTGGGTAGCCGTGCTGTATGCCAAACTCTGAAGAATGAAGTGACATACAAACGAGGATATATACGGTTTGAGGTGACGACTACACCTGGGAGCGTCGCCAGGGATGGCGGCGCTCCCAGGCATTACACTTCTTGCGGCTCTAGATGCACAAGCGCTTCGCTCACATTGGGGACGTTGGCGCGGATATTCTCTTGTAGCCGCGTGCTCAATTCGTGTGCTTCCGTCACCGAAAGCGTGCCATCCACGAGCACTTCGACGGTGATAAAGAGGCGACCTTCGACCTGGCGCACCTGGATATCGTGCGGATCGCTGAGGTAAGGAATCGTGTCGACGGCGCGCTCAACGACGCCGGTCACCCGTTGCCGTAGCCCGCTGCTGACCGGCGCGCTGGGCAAAATATCGACGGTGGTGAGCTCGATGTGGCTGTGTACCGATTTAATTTGGGGCAGTCGTTCGATAATTGTCCGTTCCAACTGATCGACCAATTGATGCGCCTCGCCCAGTGTCAAGTTGGGATTGACGCCCACATGCAAATGCAGACGGAGCTGACCATCCAGCGACTGTACTGACCATTCGTGAATCGTGACGCCAATCTCTTGGGCGGCCAATTTCGTGGCGGTGTAGAGATCGGAGGCGCTTTCCGCACCCCGTTGCGCCTCGGCATGCACGATCACATCGCCGACGCCGGGCAGGATGAGGAGTCGGCGGCGCACCTCATCCGCAATTGCGTTGGCCTCTTGCATGGAAAGTTTGGGCGAGACGCGCACATGCAGATCGATGGCGACATCGTCCGCCGGACCGCGGCTGCGGATGCGGTGAAAGCTCTCCACACCACTCACGCCAGCCACTACATTGCCAATCTGGGTGGCGTCCAAAGGCGCGCGATCGACCAGCGCCGGCACATTTTCGCGCACGGTATCCACGCCGACCTTGGCGATCACGCCGGCGACAAGCAGGGCGACTAGCGGATCGGCCCAAGTGTAGCCAAGCCAGACCAAACCCAAACCGATTAAGACGGTAATGCTGACGCCAATGCTGGCAATGGTGTGGCGGGCATCGGCCAGCAGCACTTCGCTACCTAAGTGGCGAGCTTTGCGCAATTCCCACCACCCGGTGATGGCCTGCACGATTGCGCCAAAGATCAGGGCGCCAATGCTCCACTGGTTAACCTCGAGTGGCGGCGGATCGAATAAGCGGCCAATGGCGCCAGTCGCCAATTCCCAAGTGGTAACA
>JBBRVA010000147.1:0-12519 GCA_038247295.1 Caldilineales bacterium
CCCGCCCAATAAATATGTGCAATCGCCAGCCACTGCATCGCCCGATAGTCAAAATCTGGCTGGATCAGAAAGAGCAATAGATTGGGCGGATAAAGGAAACCGGCTTGAATATCGCTGATAAAAGGTGCGCCGCCATAGAGGTGGGGATTCCAAAGCGGCAACACGCCCTGCTGAAGTTGGCTGGCGGCAAAGCGATAGGTGGGAAAGAGAAAGCTGACCAGATCGCCCCCGTCGGCGGGCTGGTAGACATCGCCGCTCAGGGTACGCCAAAAGAAGCCACAGGTGAGCAAAAAGAGCACGCCACCGGCCAAGATGTCTAAGTATCTTCCTGGCGGCTGCACTTCTGCGAATCGCTGTTGTTCACGCTGGCGCAGCCAACCGATCAGACCTAGCCAAACCAGGCCGATGAATAGCCATAACAAAGAATTCATAGGGTTTTGCGCATGAAGTTGCCATACTGATTTCGCCGCGCTAACGATCAGCGGTAAAATAGGGTAAATGTTAAGCCCTTTTGTGGTAAACAGGTAGACAGGGATACAGGTAGACAGGGGCGTGCAACCTATTTACCTGTATCCCTGTCTACCTGTATCCCTTCATTACTCCGTACAGTATACAGGCAAGGCCAGCAAGTGACAAGGTATTGCCTACCCATTCTTGCCGAAGGGATGATCGATTGTCGCACCCAACACCCGAACGCGAATTTACCGAACAACAACTGCGCTATTACACCGGTGAGCGCGGCTATCGCATGTACATCGCCTACGCCGGCATTGTCTATGATGTAACCGATTGCCCCAAGTGGCGGCGCGGTCTGCATGAAAATCAGCATTGGCCCGGCCAGGATTTGACTGCCGAAATGGCCGATGCGCCGCACACTGCCACAGTTTTTGATCACCCTTGTGCCAAACGCGTGGGCCGCCTGGTGGAGAAAAAAGCATGATCATTGGTATCCATTTGGCAACCGGGTTGAAATGCTTGAGCAATTGCCTTAAATTCTTATTTTGTGATAAGATTAGACGATTATTGAAACTCAGATCGCGATTGTCTTAACATTTTAGGGAGAGAAATCCATGAAAAGACTATTTAAATTTCTATTTTTTGTCGCTCTGATCGGCGCGGTTGCCTATGTTGTTCGCATGCTAACCGCCCCACCAGAAAGCGACTTTGCAAGCAGTGGCAGCGGTGTTTTGCCCAAAGAGCCGCTCAAATCATTGGACGACGCCCCGCTGGGTGGGCAGATCAGCCCGGAGCTGCTGAAAATCCTCGTCTGCCCAGAAGATAAAGGGCCGCTCGAACTGGCCGACAATGGCAAGTTTTTGCTCAACCCACGCAATGGTTACAAATATCCCATTCGCAATGGTATCCCTGTGATGCTGATCGAAGAAGGCAAGAAACATCGCGATCCGGGCTTTAGCAGCAATGGCAGTGGCGCCGCCCAGAAAAGTGCACAGAAGGCGTAAGCGGTAAATAGTAATTAGTGGTAAATAAAGATGTAGAGAGAACAGACCAGTTAGGCGTCTCTGTTCTCTCTATTTTTGTAATACCATTAATCCGCTAGATCACGGATTAACGCCATTTGTTCTTCGCGGCCAATTCGTGTAGACTATAGCTAAAGATTTAACTCGCACCTGTGCACCCCATTTCTTCATCTATTTCGTGTCGGCTTACCCAAGGTAAAGGGAGCTAGGGGACGGTTCCGCTCTAGCCCTCCGATGCAGAGCGGAATTAGGCGTGGTAGTAAGTGTACAGTCGAGTTTTCGCCCAAATTCTGTCATCCCAACCCAATCGGTATAGCAACAAAGTGTAAAGAAATAAAAAAAGCCTATGCGAATGCCCAAAAATCAACAAAAAAAAGAGCGTGGAAACAGGCCTGGCGTTATTGGTCAGCCGACTTCGCACCGTCAATTTCTTCACGGCATTAATATGATTGCCGATCTACTTGCCCCCACATTAGGACCCAATGGTGGCCCTGTTGCTAGCGGACCAGACGCTGGCAAACGGGTGGAAATTCTCGATGATGCCGCGACCATTGTGCGCCGTATTATCAGCTTGGGTCGCCCTCAGCGCGATATTGGTGCGATGATTATGCGTAACCTGATCTGGCGTGTAGGCCAGCGGGCGGGGGATGGTGGCGCCACTGCTGCCGTGCTGGCACGGGCTATCTACCAAGAAGGTCTGCGGCTTAACAATGCCGGCTTCAACCAGATGCGTCTGATTCGTGGCATCGACGAAGGTGTGCGCATTGCCACCGAAGTCTTGCAAACCCAGGCACGCCCGGTGGTTGGTGAAAATGAACTAGCCGCCGTCGCCCGCACCATCACCAAAGATAAAGCGCTCTCGGCCGTGTTGGGCGAGATGAGCTATCTGCTCGGGCCAGATGCGCATGTGATCATCGAAAAGTATGTCGCGCCCTATCTGCACCGGCGCTATATTGCCGGTGCCCACTTTGGGGCCGAGATCTCCAGCATGTACTTCTACACTCAGCCGGATCTCAAGAAAGCGGTGCTGACAGCGCCGGCGTTGGCGCTGCTCGAAGAACGCTTAACAACGGCAGAACAAGTGATCCCGTTGATGGAAGCTGCCGTACGCGCCGGTGCCAAAGCGTTGACAATTGTTGCGCAAGAAGTTAGTGGCGGCGCCCTAGGTGCATTGGTTACCAATAATCAAGCGCCCGAAGATAAGAAGAAGCTCTCGATCGTGGCGGTCAAACTGAAAGCGGTCGGTCAAGAGGCCAAATGGGCGATGACCGATCTGGCCTTGCTCTCTGGCGCCACCATTCTGGGTCCCAATACGCCGCGCAAAGCCGCCCATGCGCGCACGGAAGATTTAGGTAGCACGCAACGGGTTGAATTCCTCAATAATGGTCTGGTTGTTATGGCCCACGATGCCAACCGAGCGGCAATCCAACAAGAGGTGACCAGTCTGCGCATGCGCGTCGATTCGTTGACCCTGGATGACGAAGATCGCCCGAAGCTGATCAAGCGGCTCGGCACCCTCACCGGCGGTGTGGGCGAATTGAAGATCGGGGCGCATACCAAAGGCGAACGTGAAATGCGCCAGGCGCAGGCCGAACGCGCGCTGAAGGTGCTTTCTTCTGCCCAGCGCGGTGGGGTTGTCGCTGGTGGCGGCGCGGCGCTCTTTCACTGCATTCCGGCGCTTTGCCAGGCCGCCGACCAAATGAGCGGCCAGGAAGAGATTGCACATGGCATCCGGTTGCTAGCGCGGGCATTGGCCGCGCCCCTGCGCCAAATTATCCGCAACGCCGGGGTAGATGCCAGCGAGTTGATGATGCAACGCGTGCGCGATGCCGGCCCGCAAGCTACGTTCGATGTCTTCAGCGGCAGTGTGGTCGATGCATACAGCGCCGGCGTCTTGGACGTAACTGATATCGTCACCAAAGTGCTGCAAATCGCGGCCAGCGGGGCCACGATGGCGCTCTCAACCGACACCATCGTCTATCACCGCAAGCCACAAGAGAGCATGACCCCGTAGTAACAACTAATTGTTAACGGTGAATAATTCATTATTAAGAATCCTATGCCAATCATACTATCACTCGCTAAAACAGAAAAAGAAATATGGGCCGCCGGTCCGGAAGGTCTCTTCCGGATGAATGGTCACGGCCTGGAAGCGGTGCCACAACCGCAACAAGAATTAGCCTGCTGCGCGACAGATGGTGCGCGCATCTTGGTGGGTGGTCTGCCGCATGGCGCCGCCTTTAGTCTGGATGCTGGCGGCAACTGGCAGGCCGCGTGGATGGACAATGTGGATGCCAGCGTGCTCTGCTTGATCGCTGACCCGCGCATCACAGAGACGGGTACGCTGTTGGCTGGCACGGCTGGCGGCGGCATCCTCCGTTCGCACAACCGCGGCCACAGTTGGGATGTTTGTAATTTTGGCTTGCGCGATTACACCGTGTTGGCGCTGGCGTGGGCGCCGTCTGCACCCGAAGACGCCTGGCCACGCTGGGATGTCGTCTTTGCCGGCACCGAAGAAGGTGTCTACCGCTCGCCGAATGGTGGCCGCGGCTGGCGCCGCAGCGAAGGCATCGAAGGGGTGGTGCAGACACTGGCCGTTGGGCCAGATTTTCATAGCACCGGCATTGTGCTAGCCGGCACCGAGACGCTGGGCTTATGGCGCTCGACCGACGGCGGGCGCACGTTTGCCCCTGTCACCGAGGGGCCACAGCGCGTCGATGCGCTGACGTCCACGCCGGATGGCTGGTTGCTCAGTGACGAAACGGGACTCTGGCGTTCAATAGATGGGCAAACATGGACAGCAGTGCCGGACAGTAAACCCGCGCTGGTCTTGCTGCATACGGAGCAAGGTGTCTGGGCGGGCGGCGAGAACGGGGTCGAGTTAGTGACCCTGTAATCAGTTGATCGACCATTGACGATTCACAGACGCAACGAAAAGAAGCCGGACAAATTTGTCCGGCTTCTCGTATTTGACAGCCCCTCCTTGAGCGCCAGGCCGCCATAGGCACTGTTAACCGTTGTGCAACGGGAACGAAATCAGCTTTATAAATTGAAATAAATTGACGGTTGAAATTGAAGCGAAGTTCGTCTATACTGTCAGGCAATCCATGCTCCAATTTTTTGACAATTCACAGTGGTACCATGTAAAGCAGGAAAAATTAGATGACAAATTTTTGTATCTAATTCTACTATCTCCGCATTTTGGATGGCAAAAGCGCAGCCTAAGCGTATTTTTTGACCACCTAGACAGTACATTTGCGATCTATCACCATTTACCAGAAATTAGGCCCTACAAATGAAGCCTAATAGAGTTGTTCGGCCACAGCGTGCAGGATTATCATGAACAACCTTGGATATGATATCTAGTGATGAAAAGAATGCCATTCTCAAGCACATGAGGTATTATCACGGAGGGCCACCTGATCCCAAGCCTACATTCAATGATTTGATTCCCTATCTACCGCAGGTATTTGAGAAAATTGCGTCGAACCTGGAACGCTATATCAAAAACCTTGAAGATGGAAAAACGATCTGAATAAGACGGGGTTGCCACTCAACATGGGCGTGAAGCTGACAAGCTTTGCTTCGCTTAGGGATATCTTCGGCTTGTCAAGTATGTTTCCGCGTATCTTATCCCAGCAGGGTGCAGTTTACGCCTAGCGGTCGGCGGCTTCCTCGTCAAACACGTAACAACAGCAAGTTGCCAGGACAAACCCCTAATTGCACCTTGAAGCATCTTCAAAAGCTTGCTGAAAAGATAAAATGCAGATAAGATAAAACGCTTATACCGTGGCGAGGCGGCAACTTGGTAAGAGCAATTAAGCGATCAACATCTATACGTAGATCGATCACCATCGTTTGGAGTTTGACCAAATTCTGCAAGATGTGGCCGACAGCCATTTCTGGCTGCATATTTTCCAGTGTCCACAACTTCAATAACTCAGTTGGCGTTACGGTACTCATGCGTTCTCCTTTCTCGCCTCAAATCAAACGAACACATTGTTCACTTTGGACGAACATTAGTATATCAGATTGAAAATAGTTTGTCAAATTTGTTCGTCCAAAATGAACAAATAAATAGTCCATACGGGGCGCTGGATGAAGCGATTGGGAGAAAAACTAAAAACGCTCCGACAACGACAAGGATTAACGGTACGTCAATTAGCAGTGGACTTGCATATCAAGTCCTATAGTCATATTGCCGACATGGAAGCGGGGCGCAATCTTCCTTCGGTGGAATTATTGGTCAAGTTAGCTGATTTTTTTCAAGTCACCACCGATCAGTTATTGCGAGATGAATTGGAAATATAACATCATTAAGAAACAAAAAAAGCCGAACATTACATACACTTGACGCCTGCTGCGATCACGCGCATTCCTTGTTGGCGGGTGCCCTCTGGGCGCGCTTTGTCGTTTCATGGTTGGCAGAGTGGATTCCCCGCGTTCGCAGGTACAAGTGATGCAGGCGTTCGACAATTGACAATGCGACGGGCAGGGTAATGTCAAGCCAGTCAGAGGATAGGCTCCTTTCGTTTTGTGTGGCTTGCCGATGCCGCGAAATATTGCTCAGGCGAGCCACACAATCGGTACGCGCCCAGTGTTCAGGGAAAGTAAGAGTATGGTATAATCCATGAGAGGTAAGGGTGTCGAATAGACAAGTTCGATGAAGGATCGTCATGATGGCAACGGGACAAGAATTGCATGATCGGGCGACGCGGGAGCTACCGCTCACGGAAATAGAGCAGGTACAATTAGACGAGTGGTACGCACAACAAGATGAAGTGGAGAGCCGTCTACTCGGTGTAGAAAAGTCACCTCAAACGCTGGAAGTGCTGCAAACCCAAATCAAGGTTGCGCTTTCACAAGTGGCGCTGATGACCCAACGCATTCAGGATCTGATGAGCCAGAATGAGGAATTGCGCCGTGAGGTTGCCACGCTGAAACAGCAATTGACACAACGACTGACTGTGCATGCTGTATGAGCACGGTTGATGAAGCACGCTTGATTGTCCGCACGCGTGCGGACTTTGTTTGCGAATTTTGTAGAGTGACAGAAACCGATACCGGTGGCGAATTAACCGTCGACCACTTTCAACCCAAGACGAAAGGTGGCACCGATGATTTGGAGAACCTACTCTATTGTTGTGTCCGCTGCAATCAGTATAAGGCGGATTACTGGCCTAGCCAGCCCACAGCGTTGATGCTTTGGAATCCACGTCAGGAGCCGATGGCAATTCATCTCTTGACGCTGGCAGATGGGACACTCTACCCAATTACATCCGTCGGTACGTTTACGCTCCAGCGACTCCGGCTCAATCGTGTGCAGCTTGTTGCCTATCGTCTGCGGAAACAGCAACAGCAGGAAGAAACGCAATTATTGCTCCGCTACCATGAAATCCTTCGGATGATAGAGCAGTTACACAAACAACAGGTAAATTTGTTAGAGGAACACAAGTCATTGCTTGCTCAACAGCAAGAGATCCTACGATTGTTATTGCGTAGATAACACCATAGCTATTTGCAGTTGCTCGCCGCCGAACATGCGCTGGTGCGATTCGTTTGCTCGAAACTGCGCCCAGAGGGCACCTGAGTCAGAGGATGAGTAGCGAGGGGAAATCCGCTTAACTGTGTGTCGATGCAGGTGAAACTCCTCTCCTTCAGGTGAGGACGCCCAGGAGGCACCCAAAGCATTTCCCTCTTGCGTGCGCATGGCAATTTGTTTTTACCGTGCCGCCGCGTGACAACGCCATTCGCCCTCTGCGCTCAAACAGGGTTGTCACGGGCGAACGGGATTAGGGCTTGGGCTTAAGCGGCGGCTGTTCTAACTGACGCGCCCAAAGGGCACCCGGTTTTTCCAGATCATTGAGGCGTTGTGCGAGCGTGAGCAGGTTTTGCAAAACGTGACCAATGGCTTGTTCCGCGGTCAGATCACCTTGTGTCCACCGGTGTAACAGATCTGGTAGGCTGTAGGTTGACATCGTTGTATCCTTTCTTGTTGCAGCGAATCTGTGTTACCCAAATGCAGAGAGTAACAAAAAACGGCCACCTCCCAACCATAGGGTTGTCAGGCAGCCGTTGATTTGATCGCAGCGCACAAGGCGGATACAATAAATCCTAGCCACCCAGACTGTTGTCGCAGTTTGGAGGGTCAGCCGCCTTGAAAGTGCTTGCTACACTTAGAGGCGGCGTTTTTTGCTAGCAGGCAGTATACACGCACTGCCATTCCCTGTGCAAATCGCAAAAATCGGTGCTGGCACTTTGCTACTCTATGTGCTAGGCTTCTGCTTCTGCCAATCATGTGTGGGGCACATCACAAACGGCCGAACATCGGGGCAAGCCCCAGCGTGGCTTATCAGTTGATACATTTGACGACATCACGACCAGCGCTCTGACAGCGCCGGTCGTTTTTGTTTAGGATATGATCGTTTACGGTCATGAAACAGCATTCTGCCAATCTGGGGGATGCTTACCTAATATATGTAACATCTGACGCAGGTTCATGACGCCTTCTCGGTTGAGTTCCAGGCGAGCAATTGTAGCCCGACCCGTTGGCGTTAAACCTAATAGCAGGATGAAATCGATATTCCAGGCAAAATGCTCAAGCCAACGATGGTGCCGTGGGTGATAGAGGGCCACGCTTTCGCCTGTGACCGGATCAGTAGCAGTTGTGCTGGTGAATTTGCGGCTATTGCAACCAAAACAAGCATAAGCGAGGTTGCTATCAGCATTCGTACCACCTGTTGCACGCGGTATGATATGGTCTACAGCGAAAGGGTCAGGTGCATAACGAACCTGACTTACGCAATATTCACAACAATATCCGGCGCGCGCAGCAACGAATTGTTTTTGTTCAGGTGTTAGCCGTGGTTCAGGCATAAGCAGGGGGACGAATGCCTAATTGCTCAATCAGGTTATCAAGCGTGGTAGCGCGGATTTGCGCTAGCTTGATCAAGGCCGCTATCCGCCGTACATTCGCTTGTTCGATTTGCTCGGTGAGGGCAATTAACGCTGGCTGCTCGTCTGATTGTAAGGTTTCGTCTGCCAGCTTGCGCGCTAACTCATGGTAGCGCTGCCAAGTTGTTGCCGGCAAGCCAAGGTTGATCTGTTGGAGTAAGGCTGCTTCTGATGCGGGTAAGGCCGATTGCCTTGTAGAGAGGTGCCATTGCAATAACTGCACAATATAGGCGTCGGTAGCAACGCCTTCACGCTGGGCGACTTGTTGCACCTGTCGCGCCAATGGATCAGGCAGTGTAAGCGTAATACTCATGGTGACCTCACTTGCAACCGAACATCCCACTTTAGAAGGAATATTCTAGCATGGAACATTTGTTGCAAGCAAACTTCAAAATTGGGGATTGGCAAAAGGGAGCTACTGTCACTATAGTGGAGGTTTGACAATCGTTGTCAGATATGAGCAACTGGATACGGATATTTGGGTTTTCCATGCCTTCCAGAAGAAATCAAAGACAGGGATCAAAACCCCGCAAGAAGAAATTGACCTGGTTAGCGCACGTTTGGAACGATTGAAGGATCTGCTAGCATGAGCAATGAAGAGATTGAACTGGTCCGTGGCAGCGGCAATGTCTTCCGTGACTTTGGCACTGCCAATGCGGATGCAGAGCAATTACGTAGTATTCTGGCCGCGCAGATCATCAAAGTGCTGGATGAAAGAGAATTGACAGTGCGCGCAGCCGAAGGGCTGACGGGTATCGCCGCAACTGACTTTTCCCGCATCAGACGGGCAAATCTAGGGCGTTTCACTATCGATATTCTGAATCGACTCAACCGCCATGTAGAAGTTACCGTAGTCGTGCGACCATTCTCAAGTGTACAACAGCATTCCCCTGTTGCTCCAACCACATAACTTAGTCGTTGCTATATTTGACGATATCACGACCGGCGCTGTCAGAGCGCCGGTCGTTTTTCTTTTGATGCGACAAATTGTCATCTGCCCATTAAGCTGTGCGCTTGGTTTAATTATATGGATAGTTCTGCCTCAAGCGTGGCTGGTGATATAATACCGTACAAGTAAGATTGAGAAATATTGGAGAACCGACCCATGAAAATCATCTATGATCGTGAGACAGATACTTTAACGATTATTTTGGCTGACAGCCCTGTTGCAGAGAGCGATGAAGACAAACCAGGTGTAATTTTGGATTACGATGCGATAGGTAATTTAGTCTCGATTGAAATCCTAGATGCTTCGCAACGGATTGCTTTACCCAGCCGCATTGAATACGAGGTTTCTCCTGTCATGGCTTGAGAGCAACCCAGCAAGAAAAGTTCAAGAAGATATAAGTCAATTTGTAAGCGAAAAGGAATCCAAACCATGTCTCAGCACCAACCAGTGACCAGCCAAGAATTATTGCAACGCGCCAAAGCGATCCACGAGCAGCTGCGCGCCTGGCGGCGTGAGATTCACCGCTACCCCGAGTTGACCTTTACCGAGCAGCGCACAGCCGGATTGGTCAACGCGACCTTGATCGATTTGGGCATCAAAACTGAGACCGAGGTTGCCAAAACTGGCGTGGTTGGCCATATCCAGGGTGGCGCCGGCCCCACCGTAGGGCTACGCGCCGATATGGACGCGTTGCCGATCACCGAGATCAACGGCACAGCGTTTGATAGCACGCGCCCCGGCATTATGCACGCCTGTGGCCACGACGCCCACACGGCCATGTTGTTGGGTGCGGCGACCATTTTGAAGGGCCTGGCCGACGAACAGCGGCTACCCGGCAATATTCGCCTGCTTTTCCAGCCCAGCGAAGAGGCGCAAGATGCCGAGGGTAAATCGGGCGGGATGCGTATGGTCGAGGAGGGCGCGCTGCAAGGGTTGGATGCTGTCTTTGGGTTGCATGTCGACCCGCAGCATGAAGTTGGTACTGTCGCCACACGTTCTGGGCCGATGATGGCGGCGGCCGATATGTTTGAATTAGTCGTGCGCGGCTCCGGTGGCCATGCCGCGCGCCCGCAAAGCACCATCGATCCGATTGCGCTCTCCGCCCATGTCATCCACGCCATCCAACAGGTAGTCAGCCGCCGGCTCGACCCGCTAGATCCAGGCGTGATCACCATCGGCACGATTCAAGGCGGCACGGTCAACAATGTGATTCCCGACACCGTGCGCATGACGGGCACGATCCGCTCCTTTTCTGAGACAAGCCGGGCGTTGTTGCGGGCCGAATTGGAAAAGGCCTGCCGGATTGTCGAGCCACTGGGCGGCAGCGTCGAGTATACGCTCCACCCTGGTTATCCACCCACAGTCAACTCGGCGGAAGCCACCGCGGTGATGATCCGGGCGACCAGTGATCTGATGGGCGCCGATCATGTGAAAGAGGCTAATATGGTGATGGGCGCCGAAGACTTTAGCTACATGGCCCAGCAGGCGCCGGGTAGTTTCCTACGCATCGGCGTCAAAAACCCGAATTGGGAACAAATCTATCCGGTTCATCGTAACGATTTTAGAATCGATGAAGATGCGTTGCCAGTTGGCGCAGCCGCATTGGCCGCGGCGGCATTACGGTGGATGCAAGAAAAGCGCTCGTAGTGTGTTGCGAATGAGGAGTTGTGTGTTGCAAGTTAACGGGCTAAGCCTGGTGATGCCGATGGCCACCAGGCTAAAAATCAATTGGATTTTGAGTGGCATCGTCTTGATATCTCTGTTTTCCGGCTGTGGACAACCGGAAGTGCAACCTTTTGCCTTGGCGGCAACGCCCTGGCCAGCGGGCGAAGCCACTGTCTATCAAGTCACCGATAGTAACGGCGCAGCCGCCGGTACGGCCCGCTATACATTGACGGCAGGGGCAAGTGAAAATAATGGCGAAAGTTGGACAATCCAGCGCGAAATTGTGGCGCAGGGAACGACCGAAGTCGTCGTGGTCGTTGTGAGCCAAAATGGATTGCGCCCACAATCTTCCCTGCTCACCCGCACCAACAAAGATGGCCAGCAGATCGTTCAATCAACCTATGGCAGCGATGGGGTCGATACGGTGTTGACATCGGTGCAGAATATCACCACCTACGATCACTTCAATGTGCCCAGCGATGCGCTGGATGTGGATACGGTGCTGCAGGTTGTGCGCGCGTTGCCGTTGGCAGAAGGCTATGCCACGCGACTGAATAGTTTTGGGACGACAACGGGCCGCGTCGAGCGCGTGACCGTGCAGGTGATCCAGCAAGAGCAGATCACGACACCGGCGGGTGACTTTGCCACCTGGCAGGTAGCGTTAGAAACCCCCACCACAAAAACCAGTGCCTGGATCGGGCGCGACGACGCTCGTCTGCTGGTCAAATATGTGGACGGGCGCAATGGCGGCACCTTTGTGTTAAGTGAGTACACGGCGGGCCAGTAGAGGATTTACAATTTTTGATTTACGATTTACGAAGCTACTCGTGACGAAACAATCTCGTAAATCGTAAATCAAAAATCGTAAATCAAAAATGGAGACTTTTATGCGGCTTAAGGTTGACAAATTTACTTGGGTAGTCATTTTAATCGTTGCGGCGCTACTTATTGCAGCAGTGGTAACGGTCAATCGGACGGGCGGGCAGGACGCGGATAACTTGGCCTATCGCACGGATGACACACTGCTGACACCACTCCACAATGCCTTTGTTGCCTTTGAACGCGGTGATCTATCTACCGCGCGCCAACAATATAGTCAACGCCTCCTGGCGAGTATGGAGGAAGGCAAGGAATATAATCCCTTCACTTCGGGTGGCTATGTGAATGCGCAAAATTCACGCCGACTGCGCGTTCTCGACAGCCAGATCGATGGCGCTGATCCCAACCGCGCGTCTGTCACGATTGCGGTGGATAATTATTCGAGTGGTGGCTTTTTTGGCGGCAGCGACACCTGGACTTCGCAACGTGTGATCACGTTGGTGCGCGAGGACAATGCGTGGAAGATTGATACCGGGGAGTATTTTAATTATTAAGTGATGTTACGCACTGGGAACGCCGCCATCCTGCCGGCCTGCCGCCAGGGATGGCGGCGTTCCCAGGAGAAGCTGCATAACATCACTTATTAACGGTAAC
>JBBRVA010000148.1:0-12508 GCA_038247295.1 Caldilineales bacterium
AAGTCAGGCTAAAGCGCGAGGCGGCCACTCGATTTAGGGCGTTGCGAAAGGGATAGTAATCGGCGGTAAAGTCGAAGGCAACGGCGCGTAAGAGGCCAAAATTCAGCGCAGCATTGGGATATTGCAGCGGGTCCACTGTCCAATTGGTAATGTCGATGCCCTGGGTGCGCGCGGCTTGCGCCTGTACTTGTTTGAGCAAAAAGCCAAGCCGCAAACCGCGGTGCTGGGGTAAAACGCCCAGTGTTTGCGATTCCAGACGGACATTGGCTTGAAAGCGCGTTTGCCAATCCGCCGGCAGCGGATAACCGCCAAATTTTGTAAAGCCAAAGAGGAATCCGGCGATTTCGCTGCCGACGCGCGCCACCAGGGATGTGCCTAGGGCAAAGTCGGCGCTATGAATATCAATGGGATAGAGGAATTCCGGTGGACTGTCCCAAATCTGTTGTTGTAGGCTGCGGATCTGCTCGGCTTCGTGTTGATCTGGGCGGCCAATATCAATGTCGCCTAGCCACTGATGTGTCGGCTCGTAGCGTTGCGGATGGTCTGGGTGGTACCAGCGAATGCGTGCGTCTTGCAGCGCATTTTCCAGCGAAGTTTGTGCGGCATCCCAATGCCAATCTGTGCCATCCTTCAGCGCGTGAAAACGACCTATGTACTCTTTTTGATCACTGTGTTGTGCAAAAGGAAAGAGAAAGACAACGGCACCATTATCCCCCTGGCGAACAGTCACAATCTGGCCACCGATGCGCGGCAAGACGGCTTGGATAAAGTGGTAGGGGAAAAGGCTAGGGTTATGGATACCACCCAATTCAGCATAGAGGTGATCAGTCTCTGCCAGCCAGGCCGAACTTTGGGGATCGAGTAGGGTGACTTCCATCGGTAGTTTGGCCTGGAATTAACTGTGGTGCAAGAGAAAAAACCGTCTATTCTAGCTGTTTATCAGTGAGCATTGGGGTTGTCTACCAACAATTGCTCACGCTGGGCCGCTAGATTTAGCTCACCGTCGGCTGATACAAATATAATTTGTAGTGCGCTTACTTGAGACTTGTGATGTATTTATTTTACCATAGAACTAGCACGCGAAATCACTGTTGCTCTACTGTCGCACGCGCTTGTCGTGCAGCATACAGCACGATGCTGCCGGCCACGGCAGCGTTGAGGCTTTCTACCTGGCCCACCATCGGGAGACGCACCAGGAAATCACACTTTTCGCGGGTCAGGCGGCTTAAACCTTCGCCTTCGCTGCCCACCACCACGGCCAATGCACCGGTCAGATTGGCGCTGTGTAAGGGGGGGACATCGGGCGCACTATCCAGCCCAGCCACCCAGATATTCTCGCGCTTCAGCTCATCGATCGTGCGGTTTAAGTTGTTGACTTGTGCTACCAACAGGTGTTCCACGGCGCCGGCGCTAGCATTGCTGACCGCCGGCGTAACACCCGCCGCGCGCCGGTCGGGGATGATTACGCCATGTACACCCATCACTTCTGCTGTGCGGATAAGCGAGCCAAGATTCTGCGGATCTTGCAAATGGTCAAGGATTAGCAATAGCGGTGGCTCACCTACGCTGTGCGCCCGCGCCAAACACTCGTCCACTTCCACATAAGGATATTCGCCTACTTCCAGCGCAATGCCCTGGGCATTGGTGTTATCGCGGGCCAGCTTATCAAAGATGCCGCCTTTGATCGTGCGCACAGGAAGATTACTTTCTGCCGCTACCGTCAAAATTTCCAGCAAAATACCACCGGTTTTTTGATCGGCCTCACCTTCTACCCACAAGCGGTAGCAACGGCGCCGTTTTGCGCGCAAGGTTTCGAGTACGGCGCGACGACCATAAATTAATTCACTCATGCGGATTAGCGTCCAAAGATCTGATCGACGGGAATTTGAAGTTCATTGATAGTCTGCGCTGTTATGGATTGTCCAGGGACGACAACCTGCATCGCCGTATATTGTCCATTCAGCGGTTTTGTATATTGCTCAACTGTTTTGCGCCCGATATTGACGAGCCACACCTCTGGAATGTTTGCCTCGGCATAGCGCGGCAGTTTTTCCTTGCGATCATAGACAAGGGATGTGTTCGCCACTTCGATGGCAATCAGCACATCCGCTGGCGTCGGGTGCTGCTGGGCATAGAAATCATCGTTCCAGCGTAAGACTGTCAGCTCTGGCTGTGGTTCGTTATGATCGTTGAGCCGAATCGGATTTTGCACATTGACAATCGCTTGGTCACCAACCAATTTTTGCAGTTGTCGATCAAGGCGCATAACATTCGCAGCATGAATGGGATCAATTGGACTCATCTCACAAACTTCTCCATCGATTAGCTCGACGCGGTCAGCTTCGGTCAGAATGCCAGCTTCGAGCATGTGGTAATAGTCATCAACGGAGAACCGTCGTCGTGTGATCTGCACAGAGCTGATCTCTGGCTCAACGTGCAGTGGATCTGCTTCGCGTACCGGCATTGCCATTTCACGCGTCATAACCTACTCCTTTTACTCTTCAAAACGCCAGACCGTGCCTTCGGGTGTATCTTCCATCACAACACCCATCGCTTTGAGTTTGTTGCGAATCTTGTCGGCGGCGGCCCACTGCTTAACCGTGCGCATATCACCGCGTACCTCGACAAGCAGATCGATAAATGGTTTCGCAGCCATGTCGTGGCCGGTCTCGCTGACTGGTTCATCGAGCGTGATGCCAAAGATGCCCGCTAACTCGTGTAGCGTACGCTGGGCTGCTTCGTAAAAAGGCCCGGTGACACCTGCATCGCGTCCTGTATTAATCGCACGCACCAATTCAAAAAGTGCCGCCTGGCCCATGCTCGTATTAAAGTCGTCATCCATCGCTTCAATAAAAGCTGCCCGCGCATTTTCCGCTGCTTCGCGGACGAGATCCGCTTCGGGACCAACGCTCTTGTCACCCTTGGGTGGGCGCAACCCACTGCGCAGACGAGCCAAGGCACGCTCGGCGCTTTCCAGCGTTTCGTTGTTGAAAACGACTGGTTTGCGATAGTGGCCAGAGAAGATCAACATACGAAAGGCGTCGCTGCTATGGTCTTTTAAGAAGGCATCGATCGTAATCAGGTTGCCCAGCGACTTGCTCATCTTTTCGCCGGCCAGCTGCAACATGCCGTTGTGCATCCAATAGGTGGAAAAAGGTTTGCCGGTCAGGCTTTCGCTCTGGGCAATTTCGTTTTCGTGGTGTGGAAAGATCAAATCGTTGCCGCCGCCATGAATGTCAATCTGCTCACCCAGGTGATGCAAACACATGGCCGAGCACTCGATGTGCCAGCCAGGGCGACCTGGCCCCCATGGGCTTTCCCAAGCCGGTTCGCCCGGTTTAGCCGCTTTCCAGAGCGCAAAGTCGCCGGGGTGCTCCTTGCGGGCATCTTCTTCGACACGTGTGCCGCTCAGCGCATCTTCCAATTTGCGTCCGCTCAACTTGCCGTAATCGGCATCTTTGTTGACGCGGAAATAGACATCACCATCCAGTGGATAAGCAAAGCCTGCCTCGCCCAATTCCTGGATCACCTGGACAATCTGCTCCATAGTGTTGGAGACACGCGGATAGACATCGGCTGGCATCACATGTAAATCGGCCAGATGGCGCAGATATTTTTCCGAATAATGATTGGCCAGGGCAATCGGGTTTTGACCGGTTTCGTTGGCACGACGGATGATCTTGTCGTCTACATCGGTAAAGTTGGTGGCGTAGCGCACTTCGTAGCCCTTATAGATCAAGTAGCGCCGCACCATATCAAAAACAATCGCCGCCATCGCGTGGCCGATATGCGCATCTGCATAAACTGTCGGGCCGCAGACGTACATCCGCACTTTGCCCTCTTCAATCGTCTTGAATTCTTCTTTCTGTCGTGTCAGCGTGTTGTAAATGCGCAGCGCCATAATGCCTGTCCTGTCTATTGCGTATGGATAGTAGGTAATCTGTTAACTCAATTCAGTTCGTGAATGTAGGTGCGGTTACAAACCGCACATTGGTGGCCTAGCCGAGCAGGTGCGGTTATAAACCGCACCTACATAACTGCCCTCAACCGCCTTCGGGTACAGCAAAAATGAGCCGTCCGGCATTCGTTTGCAACACCTTGGTCACTTGCACCAATACCTCTTGGTGCAGGAAGCGGCGGCCATTTTCCACCACGACCATGGTGCCATCTTCCAAGTAGCCGACGCCTTGGCCCACCTCTTTGCCTTCTTGAATGATCTTCAAGGGCAATTCTTCACCCGGCAGCAATACAGATTTAACGGCGTTAGCCAATTCGTTGATATTGAGAATTTTGACACCTTGCAGGCGTGCAACGCGGTTCAAGTTGTAATCGTTGGTGATCACGGCGCCGCCATTTTCCATCGCCAGGCTGATTAATTTATCGTCGACTTGCTGCGCATCCTGCGGGTCTTGATCGACAAATTCAATCTGTACATGCGGGCTGCTTTGCAGACGATCCAATATTTCCAGCCCGCGGCGACCTCGGTTACGGCGCAAAACATCGGGTGAATCGGCAATATATTGTAACTCATTGAGCACAAAACGCGGAACTGTGAGGGTTCCCAAAAGAAACCCGGTTTCTGCTACGTCGGCAATGCGGCCATCGATAATCACGCTCGTGTCCAAGAGCAGCACTGGGGGCAGATGAAGCGGCGATAGCGATTCAGCGTTAGCCACTGCCTTATCCGCCTGAGCGGGGCGCAGGAGTGACCACATATCGGCTTGGCGCAGGGCCATCACTGCTGCCCCCAGATAACCAAAGACAATCACAGCGATCAGCGGTAGAATGTTGCCAAAGGGAGGCGGCAGGCGCGAAATGGGAAAGGTAAGCAGCGCTGCGATCAGCAGGCCGATTGCTAACCCAATTGTGCCGGCCAACAATTCGCCAATCGGCACCGTGCGCAGCGTGTTGCGGGCGGCGCGTGCCGGCCCAATCACAAGCCAAGGCGATAGAACGTAACCAATCAAGGCACTGATGAGTGTACATGGCAAAATATAACGCATGGATACTGTGTTAAGCTCATTGGTCTGGGCCAGCGCAACGCCTAATTCCCAACCGATAAAGCCATAGACCAACGTGCCTAGCACCCGAAAGAGTGGACCAAGGCGCATAAGATAATTCTCCTATAAGTGCAGTAGATAAAACCAGATAATTCGTGATAAATAGCCAAACTTGCCCGCGCCATGAACGTCGCTGGAATTTGTCGTGCCAATGCGTGCGGCGCGCGGCCGTCTGACTGTCAATTGTTAATAAGTAACAGGCAGCGCAACCGATAATTAAAAAATAGATCCACCCAGTTGTCAGCATAAGTTCGTTAAACTAGGTTTCGGTATAAACACTCAACGTATAAATCGGGGAGTGAGGTTCGATCACTCTATTCTATATGGTATTTTGTAAAAAGTTAGTAGAACAAAGTACTTTTCCTTAAGATCCAATTGGCCTTATGGTAAGAATGGACAATTTATTATATCTCCTCGCTACTGAACTATCCTTTATGGTTCACCTGCAATTCTCCATATAATTGTAGAATTCGTCTTGCATTAACATGGGCTGATAATTGGCGGCTAAACTTCCTCGCCGCCTCACCTAAATTATGGCGCACTTCACTGTCATGCACAAGCTTCATAAAATGCAAGCCAAAGCTCAAATCGTTATCTTCGGCCAGTAGACCGGTCTGGTTATCTTGTACAATATCACTGACACCCGGCGAACGAATACCGAGCGCTGGAAGGCCGGCCGCCGCTGCTTCGATAAAGGTAAAAGGATGGACCTCGGTGACGCTGGTCGAAACAAAAAAATCGCTCAGCGCCAGATAGTCTGGCACATGTTGATAAGGTACACTGCCGGTAATCGTCACCCGATTGCGCAGACCTAGGCTGGCGACGAGTCGTCGGTACTCATCCAATTCTGGTCCAGTACCGACCAAGAGTAAGTGGCTGGCATTCTCTTCCGCGGCCAAGTGTTGATAGAGCGTGATCAACCGATCAACACTCTTCTCGCCGCTCATCCGCCCTACATAGATCGCAACGACAGCCTTGTCTGGAATACCGAGTTGGGTGCGGGTCACATTGCCGCTAATATGGCTGAAAGCTTCCAACTCAATACCATTGGGAATCACTTCTACGCGGCCTTGTACGCCCCACCCTTTCATGATCTCGGCCATGCCCCGGCTGGGCGCAATCAGCGCCGCACAGCGTTGGCTGAAGAGGTGAAAATAGGCCTGTAGCGCCGTGTCGGAGATAGCGGATGGTAGCAAAGGTAAATATTGTTTGACATAGAGATCGTAGCGCGTGTGATTGGTAAAAACCAAGGGGATGTTATAGCGATTGGCGGCAAAAAGCCCAAAGCTGCCACTAATAAATGGATGATGGACATGAATAATATCCATCATGTGTAGCATCTCACGACTGCGTTGGTCGAGCGAAATGCTAAGATGGTACCCTGTATCGGCAATCGGAATGCCAGGGATGCGGATCACATTGTGCTCATTCGTCGGCTCGCTTTGGCCGGGCACAAAGAGCCAGACCTGTTCTCCCCAGTTCTCCAAATGTTGCTTGAGCAGTGAGACATGGGTGACGACGCCATTAATCACTGGTTTATAAACATCAGACATCAAGGCGATGCGCATAGGTGTAATCCTTGTTGTGATCTGTTGTAAGTATTATTGGTAGGGAAATCAAGTTGAGCCAACTCTCAGTTTTGGATTTTGCATTTTGCCATGTATAGTTCGTGCTATCTTATTACTTTCATAGTATACATAACCAGACCTGAACCAGCTAAGTTTACTTCCCCATGTCATGGATGATATTGAAGTCAAAGATAATCCGTCACGCCGATTTTCTATTGTTGATGACGCTCTTTCTCTTTTTTCGGCTCTGTAGCGCCCTCTTATTTCGCCCTGGCGGCTATATCCGCGATTATAGCGACTTAATCTACTACCACCGTCGCGCCAGTTGGCAAGATTTTGGCTTACTTCCCTACCGCGATTACTGGTCGGAATATCCACCGCTCTTTGCTTGGTTTAGTGTTTGGGTGGATCGGGTGAGCCGGCAGATTCCGCTTTGGGAAGATGAGCGACTTTGGTATGCCGTCATTTTTGGGCTATGCACCGTCGCCGCGGAAGTTGTGACTTTCTTCTGTCTCTATCAATTGGCGCGCCGCATTTATGGTGATGGCGCCCTACGTGTGAATTGGCTTTACGCTGGGCTTTTTCTACCTGTGTACATGTTGGGGGGCTGGTTTGATGCGTTGCCTGTTGCCACTATCTTTTTGGCCCTGTGGCTTCTGTTGCGATGGCCGCACCTGATTGGTATGGCGGTGGCTGGCATTGTGCTTGGTCTGGGCGGGCTGCTTAAACTGACGCCGTTGGCTTTGCTTGCAATTCTGCCGCTGCTGCAAAAAAAGGTCTGGCAATGGCTTTTTACCGGTGGTCTGGCCGGTGTAGTCATGGTGACAGGCTATCTGCTTGCCTATCGACAAGGTCCGCAGATGACCCTAGCCTCATTACGTTCGCTCCTAGAGCGCTCTGGCTGGGCCACACTATATGCTTGGACCAGTGGTTACACCCGGTTGGGCAAAGTCCTGGGCGATGTCTTCGATCCGGCTGAACAGATGTCGCTCTACACAACGCCCTACTCGCAGCGCCTGATCTTTGGTGCTTGGCTGCTCTTAGGCGTCTGCTTGCTGTTAGTCGTCTGGCGTCAATCTGCAGTGCCGCAGCCAGCGTACCAGGTGGTGGGGTTTGCCGCCGCCACCTATGCCCTCTTATTGTTGGCCTACCCGGCCTGGAATCCGCAATATGCGCTTTACTTGCTGCCTTTTCTCATCCTGCTGTGGCCTAATTGGCGAGGGACAGGGTATGCGTTGGCGCTAAGCATGCTAGTTTTAATCGAGCATCCGATCTATCACAACTTGCTTGGTCCCGACTATCCACCAGCCTTTTCACGCTTGATCGATGTTGACTATAAGTACCTTTTCTTTGTCATCATTCTGGCGCGCACCGCGGTCTTGTTTGCGATTGCACTGGATCTAACGATGTCGTTGGTGCGATTGCCGCGCCGAGTGCGCTGGGCGCCGGTTGGCTTGGCCTGTGCAGCGCTGCTTACCATCTTTGTAACGACTACTCAATTTGCCAAAGCCTATGTCGCGGGCCGGTTAGCGAGCAGCAGCGTGCGTCCATTAGCGCTCTATCTAAACTCGAACGCTGACGATATGCCCATTGTCAGCCAGCATTTGCGCTTAGAACGTGAATTACGGCCCTTTTTGCGTAATGCCGACCGTTTAACCCTGATCGCTGGCCGGCCAGGGCAGTTGGATCCGCTGCCTGCCATCGCTGCGCAAGGGCCATTTCTTTACATTCGTACCCGTGAAGATGATCCAGCGTTGGTCGGTTTTGTCGAACAAACCTATCCTTGCGCCGTACGCAGTATGTTGAATGATTGGGAAGTGTGGGGATGCAACGGCGTCAATTCCAACCCCGTCGCTACATTTGAGCAAGATATTCAATTGACTGGGTTTACGTTGACTGCCCAGACCCAGTCTTTGCTCTATCTGACGCTCTTTTGGCAAACTGAACAGCTGTTGACAACTGATTATACTGTTTTTGTGCATGTGGTGGATGACAATGGTAAGATGATCGGTCAGTGGGATCAGATGCCCCAGGAAGGTAATGCCCCCACGACCAGTTGGACGGTGAACCGGGTGGTCGTAGATGATTACCTGGTGCCATTAAAACTTGATGAGGCCGTGAAACCATATCGATTGCTCGTAGGGCTGTACGATGCCCAAACTGGCACTCGCTTGAATGTGATCTCCACCGCACACACAGTGAACGATGCGCGGGTGGAATTATATGTTTTTTCCGGCGAATAGCTATAAATTTTCCTTTGTCGGCAGGAATTCTATGCGTATGGTTTCAAAACTGGGCGACCGATCTCTTCATTGGTGGGAATGGCTGGGATTGGTGACGGCGCTCGCTGTCTTTGCCACCCAGGCGCTTATCGCATCGCCGCACAAATCAGCCGCCTTTGACGAACAGTACCACTTGGCAGCCGGCTATGCCTATCTGCGGACAGGGGATGCGCGCCTGGCTACCACCCATCCACCCTTGATGGGCTTGCTGGGTGGGTTGGGATTATTGAGCAAAGCTGTGGTCTTGCCAATCGAGCATCCAGCCTGGGCAGCCGCCGATCGCTTTCTCTTCTCCGATGTTTTTCTCTGGGAAGCAAATCCAGATCCGCAGGCCTTGCTGGTGGCTGCCCGGCGCCCCATCGTTGTGGTTGGTCTACTCTTGCTGATTGGCCTCTTTTATTTTGCACGCGGTCTGCTTGGTGTAAGAGCGAGTTGGCTTGTCGTCATGCTGGCGCTTTTCGATCCGAATCTGTTGGCCAACAGCCGCGTTGTCACGACCGACTTGGGCCTGACTTGTTTTTTGCTCTTGGCGCTTTGGCGGCTTTGGGCTTGGCTGGAAGCGCGCACCCTGCTCAATCTCTTACTGGTTGGCCTATGTGCCGGTTTGGCCATGGCCGCCAAGTATACGGGTCTCTTTTTCTGGCCGGTTGCCGGACTGATCACCTTGCTCTATCCAGCCACCGCAATCACAGATCGCATCTGGCGCCGTTGGATCGGGCTGGCGGCGATGGGTGTTGTGGCATGTGCGGTGCTCTGGGTGGTCTATGGCTTTACCTTTAGCCCTTTGCCCGACGGTTCCTTTCCACTGCCGCTCCCGGCGCCTTTCTACTGGCAACAATTGCTCAATACCTATTTCCGCATTGTCAATCTGCAGGGGGCACGGCTAGACTTTTTGTTGGGTGAAGCCTCCAACCAGGGGTGGTGGTATTATTTTCCGGTGGCATTGGCGGTCAAGACACCATTGCCACTGTTGTTGCTTGGCTTAATCGGGCTGGTGACTATCGCGCGTCGACATCGCTGGCGGCAAATGAGTGTGCTCTGGGTGCTGCCGCTGCTCTTTCTCGGCCTGGGTTTGACTGGCATTCTAACGATTGGTTATCGGCATATTTTGCCTGCTATCCCCTGTTTGATCCTGTTGGCCGGCCTGGTGGCAACCCCATCGCAACCTGCTTTGGATAAGACCGCGCGCCATGATGCGGTTGAATTTGCTCCTCCGGTTCGCCGCTCGGTTACACAAATCACGCCGGTGCAGTGGGGGGCTAGCGCGCTGATAGCCGGATTGCTCATCTGGCTGGCGGTCGGTTCTTTGCGGATCTGGCCGCATCAGGAGGCATTTTTTAATGAGCTAGCCGGTGACTGGTATAACTGGAGCAACCTTCTGGTTGACTCTAATCTGGATTGGGGGCAAGATTTGCCAGCGCTGCGTGAGACGATGGCCGCTATGGGCATTGACGAGGTAAACCTGGCCTATTTTGGCAAAGCGGCGCCCGAGCAGTATGGCGTGCGTTACCGGCCGTTGCCAAGCTATCTGCGCTTTGTCGAAGGCATGGAACTAAATGCGTACAATCCATACCAACCCGAACCGGGCTGGTATGCCATCAGCGCGTCGAGTCTGCGTCTGGGCCTTTTTCAGCCCGAAACCGTCGATCTGTACGCCTTCTTTCGCGATCTGCGCCCAGATGCACGCGCGGGATATTCAATCTATCTCTACAATGTGACCTATCCGCCCGAACTGCCGGTGGTGCGCCGCGTTGTATACGGCACACCGATATTTGCGCAGAGCCAAGCGCAGTTGGGCATCCAACCCCAGCAGCGAACGCAGACAAAGTGGGGCCGTTCACCCGCAGAAGCAACGATCTATCCCTTGGGCGAGGAAATTTTACCCTTGGCCGCTGCCCCTGGCTATGAAAATTTTTTGGCCAGCGGCGCCGAGTTTGGTCAAGCCTTTACGCTGCTGGCCTATGCATACACCCCAACCGAGGTTGCGCCTGGTCAGACGGTGCAAGTGAAGCTGGTGTGGCAAGTAGGCGAAGTGGCGCTAACGATGCCCGCCCCGACGCGTGGCGCACCGCTTTCCGCTTTTGTTCAGGTGACGACTGAGGATCCAGCCACAAAAGTCGCTCAATTTGATGGCTGGTCCACAGCGCTGCGCGGGCTGGAAACAGGGGATGTGATTGTGCAACCGATCACGCTCGAAATCGGCGCTGACGTTGCGCCTGGTGCTTATCATATCCGGCTGGGACTCTATTCACCTCAATCTGGCGAACGGCTCCCTGTGCGCAGCGCGAACGGCGAAGGCGATCATCTCGACATTGGCCTGTTGTCAATCCGTTAGCAGGTATATCAGATGTAGGTGCGGTTTTTAACCGCACGATCTGGGTTGGACCACCCATGTACAGTTAAAACCGCACCTGTAATTCCTCACTGAACGGCATTGTATGGAAAATAGGCATATCTGTATGCAAGTGCGCGCGTGGATGACAAAAAATAGCCTTACATTGCTATTAGGATTAATTGGGGCCGGTTTATTGGCCACGGCGGGTGGCTGGTCTTGGGGGGCGACGCCACTGTGGGCTTTTAGCTTCCTGATCTTTGTCCCGCCGCTGGTACGGATCGGGCTGGCGCTATGTGTGATCGGGGCTGCTATTGCGGTCTTAACCACTAACATCAAACGGATAAGTTTGCCACGTATCGTCTTCTCCACCTGGCTTGTCTGGCCGGCTGGCTTGCTCTTTTGGCTGCTGCGTGAACAAACCTGGCATGGTGATGCCCAACTCAAACTGCAATTGCTCTCCACGCGCACGCTGCAAACCGATCCCTATGTGTGGAAAGAGCCGTTAGATAGCCTGATCGTCTATTCGTTGGTGGCCCTGCTGCGCCCCTTGGGTATCGCCCCGCAGTCGGTTGTGGCTCTGCTCAGCGTCGTGGCTGGCATGATCTACGTCGCGGCTGTGCTCGATGTGACAAAAAGATTGGGTGGTTCCACTCTTGGGCCACGCACCTGGATCTTGATCAGTTTGATGGCGCTGGGCAGCAGTCAACTCTGGTTTGGGCACATTGAAAATTACAGCTTAGTGACAGCCGTTAGCTTTGCCGCCGTTGTCTTGGCCATTGGCTATGGTATGGGTAAAACGCCGCTCTGGGCGGTGGGATTAACGGCTGGCCTGGCCGTTAGCCTACATCCACAAGCCGCTTTTACCCTACCTGCGCTGCTTCTATTGCTTGATCGCCAGCGTTGGCCGCGCCAAGTCGCGGTGCTGCTTGGCAGTGGTTTGGTCGGGCCGCTGTTAACCGTGAGCGGTATGCTTTTGCTAAACGCTCCCTGGCCCAATGTCGCCAACGGTTACGCTGGTGATCCCCAACTCTTTTTGACGCCGGCGCAAATGTTGGCGCCGTCCCAGCTGCTCGATGCCTTTAACAATTTATGGCTGCTCGCGCCATTGGTGCCACTCTGGCTTGGGCTGGGCGTCTGGGCAGTTTTTCAGCCTCGGCTGCGTCGGGATCGAATCTTTCGGTATCTGACAGGCGTAGCGCTGGGACTCCTCGTCTATCATTTTACCTTTCAAAATGATCTAGCGCGGCCACGTGACTGGGATCT